>CAKTZN010000175.1 GCA_934635545.1 uncultured Oscillospiraceae bacterium
CGGGCGCGGGTCATGGCCACATAGCACAGCCGCCGCTCCTCCTCCATCTCCTCCTCGTCGCCCATGGCGCGGTTGCCGGGAAACAGGCCGTCCTCCATGCCCACCACGAACACCTCGGGGAATTCCAGGCCCTTGGCGCTGTGCATGGTCATCATCACCACGCAGTTGTCGCTCTCCTCGGTGCTGTCCAGGTCGGTGTACAGCGCCACCTCATCCAGAAAGCCCGACAGGCTGGGATCGTCCGGCTGGTTGTCCAGAAAGGCGTGGATGCTGGAGGTCAATTCCTGCACGTTCTCCAGGCGGCCACGGCTCTCCATGTCGTTCTTCTCCGTCAGCATGGCGGTATAGCCGCTGCGGTTGCAGACGAATTCATAGAACTCCGGCAGGGGCATCTCCCCCGCTTTCTCCCGCATCTCCTCCATCAGTGCCGTGAAGCCTTCCAGCTTTACAGCCGCCGACTTCAGCTCCGGATAGCCGGAGGCATGGCGGAAGATCTCATACAGCGGCACGCCCTGGGCCGTGGCCAGGATCTGGGCCTTATCCACGGTGGCCGCGCCGATCTTGCGGGAGGGGACGTTGACGATGCGCCGCAGCCGCAGATCATCGGTGGGGTTGTTGATGACGCACAGATACGCCAGCATGTCCTTGATCTCGGCCCGGTCGAAGAACTTCATGCCGCCGATGATCTTATAGGGCACGCCGCTGCGCTTGAAGGCATATTCCAGCGCGTTGGACTGGGCGTTCATGCGGTAGAGCACCGCGTGATCCCGCCAGTTCATACCCCGGTTGTAGTTCATCATCACCTGGCCCACCACGAAGTTGGCCTCGTCGCCCTCGTTGAAATTGGTCTTGATGAGCACCTTGTCCCCCGCGCCGTTGCGGGTCCACAGGGTCTTACCCTTGCGGCCCTGATTGTGGCGGATGACGGCGTTGGCCGCGTCCAGAATGTTCTGGGTGGAGCGGTAGTTTTGCTCCAGCCGGATCACCCGGGCGCCGCGGTACTCCTTCTCAAAGCTGAGGATATTCTCGATATTGGCGCCCCGGAAGCGGTAGATGCTCTGGTCGTCGTCGCCCACCACGCAGATGTTGCGGTAGCCGCCTGCCAGCAGGCTGGTCAGCAGGTATTGCAGGTGGTTGGTGTCCTGATACTCGTCCACCAGTACATAGCGGAACTTCCGCTGATAGTATTCCCGCACCTCGGGGCGGCTCTGCAGAAGCTGCACCGTCAGCAGGATAATGTCGTCAAAGTCCAGGGCGTTGGCGTCCCGCAGCTTTTTCGTGTAAAGGGAATATACTTTCGCGATCCGGATCTTCCGCCAGTCGTTGTTCTTCTCCCAATAGGCGCGGAAGTCCTCCGGCAGCAGCATCTCGTCCTTTGCCCGGGAAATGACCGACACGATCTCCCGGACGGGGAAGGTCTTTTCGTCCAACTCCAGCTCCTTCAGGCAGTCCTTCACCACCCGCTTGCTGTCGTCGGTGTCGTAGATGGTGAAGTCCCGGGAGTAGCCGATCTGCTCGATATCCCGCCGCAGGATGCGGACGCAGGCGGAGTGGAAGGTGGACGCCCACACGTCACGGGCCTCCTCCCCCAGCATGCGCTCCAGCCGCTCCTTCAGCTCGTTGGCGGCCTTGTTGGTAAAGGTGATGGCCAGCACCTCCCAGGGGCGGGCGGGCTCCACCGCGCACAGGTACTGCATCAGCGGACGCTGCTCCGGCGTGGGCTGGGCGGCATACGCCTCCAGAAACGCCACCTCATCCTCGGAGATGGGGATGGGGATCTCGTCAGTGTCGCTGCCACGGCCATAGCGCAGCAGGTTGGCCACCCGGTGGATCAGCACCGTGGTCTTGCCGCTACCCGCGCCCGCCAGCAGCAGAAGCGGCCCCTCGGTGGCCATGGTGCCCTGCTGCTGCATGTCGTTGAGGTGGGCGTAATCCAGGGCGATGGCCTGCCGTCGGGCGTTTATGAACCTTTGTTCTAGTTCTGTCATATCTCGCGTTCCCCTATCCCTTGTGGTATTTTTTCCTATTGTAATACAAAATCCTGCGCAGGTCAATATTCTCTGCAGCTTTTGGAATTTTTGTTCTATTTTCGCTTGACAAGAACCGCTGTTCGATATATAATGTATCTCGAACAAAGATTCCAACGGAGGTAACTGCTATGACTGCTATGGGTTATGTGATCGTGATCGTGGGCGCGCTGTCCGCTTCTGTGAACCTGATGCACCTGATCGACCGGCTGGAGCGCCGTCCCCAGCGCCGCCGCACCGCGGCATGACCAATGGAGCTTCTGGATAAGCTGACCATCCTGTCGGACGCCGCCAAGTATGATGCCGCCTGCACATCCAGCGGCGTCAGGCGGAAATTCCAACCGGGAAAGATCGGCAACACGTCCTCCTCCATCGCCGGATGCTGCCACAGCTTTTCCGCCGACGGTCGGTGCGTCACGCTGCTGAAGGTGCTGATGACCAACTGCTGCGTCTATGACTGCAAGTACTGCGTCAACCGGCGCTCCAACGACACCCGCCGCGCCGCCTTCACGCCCCGCGAGCTGGCGGAGCTGACCATCGGCTTTTACCGGCGGAACTACATCGAGGGGCTGTTCCTCTCCTCCGGCGTGCTGCGCAATGCCGACTACACCACTGAGCAGATGATCCGCGCCCTGCGGATCCTGCGGCAGGAGTACGGCTTCAACGGCTATATCCACGCCAAGGCCATCCCCGGCACGTCGCCGGAGCTGGTGCAGCAGTTGGGTCTGCTGGCGGATCGCATGAGCGTCAACATCGAGCTGCCCTCCCAGCAGGGTCTGCAGACGCTGGCCCCGGACAAGACCCGGGAGGCCATCCTGCGGCCCATGGGGCTCATCCGGGACAAGGTGTCGGAAAGCCGGCAGGAGCTGGTAAAGTACAAGCACGCGCCCGCCTTCGCCCCGGCGGGACAGAGCACCCAGTTGATCGTGGGCGCCACCAAGGATACCGACCGGCACATCCTGCATCTGACGGAGGCACTGTATCAGAAATACCGGCTGAAAAGGGTGTTCTATTCCGCCTATGTGCCGGTGGTGGAGAACAGCCTGCTCCCCGCGCTGGACACCAAGCCGCCGCTGCTGCGGGAGCACCGGCTCTATCAGGCGGACTGGCTGCTGCGGTTTTACGGCTTTCAGGCCAGTGAGCTGCTGGATGAGGCCCACCCGGACTTCAATCCGCAGCTTGACCCCAAGTGCAGTTGGGCCGTCTCCCATCTGGAGCACTTTCCGGTGGAGATCATGCGGGCCGACTATGAGACGCTGCTGCGGGTGCCGGGCATCGGCCCCACCAGCGCCAGGCGGATCGTCTCCGCCCGCCGCACCACCCATCTGCGGTTCGAGGATCTGAAGAAGCTGGGCGTGGTGGTCAAGCGTGCCCAGTTTTTCCTGGTGTGCGACGGCCATGCCGCGCCGGGCCTGCGGTTCTCCCCCGAGTCCATCGTGCGGCAACTGGAGGCCGTGGAGCGGGGCCTGCTGCCCTCCGGCGAGATGCAGCAGCTCTCCCTGTTCGACGCGGTGGGGTGATGAAAATGGCATGGCGAGATGTGGTCTTTCAATACGACGGCACCTTTGACGGTTTTCTGTGCTGCGTGTTTGAAAGCTATGTACATAAAGAATTCCCCATCGCCTTTTCCGGCGATGAGGAATGTTGGTCGCTGTATGAGGTGCGCTATGTGGTGACGGAGCGGGCGCACGCCCAGCGGGTCTATCAGAGCATCCTGCGGCGCTCGAAGGCCGCGGCCGACGTGGTGCGGCGTGGCTTTCTCACCTGCCTTCCGGAGAAGGAAAGCCATCTCTACGCGCTGATCCGGAAGCTCTATGACGAGGGGGCTGATTTTCTCCGCAACACCGCCGATCCGGTGTACTATCCCGTGGCCAGGGCCCTGCGGCACATGAGCGGTGAGCTGGAAAAGCTGCGGGGCTTCGTGCGTTTTTCGGACTATAACGGCGTTTTAGGGTCGGAAATCGAGCCCAAAAACCGGGTTTTGCCCCTGCTGCGGCGGCACTTCTGCGACCGCTACGCCAACGAGGCCTTCTTCCTCTACGACCGCACCCACAGGGAACTGCTGGTCTACGCGAGGGGACACTCCCGCATCCTGCCCATGGACAGCCTGCAGCTTGCGCTGCCCGGCGATGAGGAGGTGTCGTTCCGGCGGCTGTGGAAGCGGTTTTATGAGACCATCGCCATCAAGGAGCGCTATAATCCCCGGTGCCAGAACACCTTCATGCCCAAGCGCTATCG
>CAKTZN010000176.1 GCA_934635545.1 uncultured Oscillospiraceae bacterium
TGGTAGGCGTGGCGGGCCTGTGGGGCATCACCATGATCTTCCGGGACGACGGAAGCGAGAGCGAATAACGGTTCCCCCCTGCCAAAAAGCCGCCCACCGGGCGGCTTTTTCACATATCAGCACCTTTTTCATGCCTGATTCTTCCGTTTTCTCCGTTGCTTCTCCGCACGCTTGCGTAGCTGCTTTCTGCGCCGGGCTTCATAGCCGTCACTGGCCGCGGCAAAGACCCGCTCATACGGCTCCGGCAGCCATACGCTCATGTGACGGCAAAGCTTCTCGCCGGCCGGGAATTTGATGAATCCCTTTTTATTGCGAAGCAGATAGCTCTTGCCCCGGCACTCCTGCGGGTAAGGCGTCGTGGAGAAATACGCCATATCCATTGGCGTGACGGCTTTCTGCGCCGGGCCCGGCCAGCGATAGTCGATGCCGGTGTACCGGATCTCCGCCTTTTGCAGCCGTACCGTCCGCATAAAGGGACACTTCCAAGCGATCTCGTCCTCCGTGACCACAAGACGGCCAAAGCACCTGTGCCAAAATTCGTGAAGAGGGATGCAGGCGAGTGCGGTCACACATAAGGGAAACAGGATTGCTTTATCCAGAAGAGCGGGTGTATCTCTGAAAAACAGGTACCATATGAATCCCGTGAAGCCAATAAAGAGCAGCATAAGGAGACGGCCCTCGATCAGCAAAACGATGTGTTCATGGAACACACGCCGCTTCGGCAGTTCGGTTTTTTCTGTGCGATGCTCCATGCTGCCTCCTTTTCTGTCCATCAGCCCAGCGAGATCGTCTCGCCGTTGACGGTCAGGACATATTGCGCGTCATAGCCGGGGACATAGGCCAGATAGATGCTGTCGGACGTGACGCCGTCGCCCTCCTGCAGCGTCCGGAACACAGAGCCGCACGAGTCCGTCACCTCCGCTTTCCCGCCGGTGTAGATGACCACCACATAGTACTCCGCAGAATTCTTCATCTGCACCAGTTGGATGGCCGTATCCTCGCCGCTGAAAAAGCCCTTGATGTCGGTGCCGTTCTCTCCGCACAGCTTCCAGCCGTCCGCCGCTTTTAGGAAAACGCGCATCTGATACTGGCCACTGCCGCCGGTGAGGAACAGGGCACTTTTCTCGCCCTCCACCACATCGGTCACGTCGCCAAAGCCCACATAGTCCGCCGCCGCTTCCGGCGTAGGAAAGGCATATATTGTGTTCTCCAGCGGCGTATTGCACAGCAGCACGTCCGCCACGGCGAAAACTGCCACCGCGAGGATGATGGCCGTTCGCTGCTTCAGCTTCTTCCGCAGCAGCAGAAACAGCACCAGCGCCGCCAGACCGGCCAGCACAAGGCGGATCAGTTGAAACAATGACATCGTATTACCTCACTTCCCGCCCAGCTTCTTCACCAGCTCCCCGTCGGGATCGACGTACATGGTCTGGTAGGTGGTATACACCACCATGCCGGGGCGGCTGGCGGTGGGCTTCTTCACGAACTTCACCGGCGTATAGTCCACCGGCACCTTCGTGCTGCCCCGGGCCTGGGAGTAGTAGGCGGCCAGCACGGCGGCCTCGTGAATGCTCTGTTCGTCCGGCTCTCCGCCGTCGGTGCACAGCAGCACATGGGAGCCGTGGATCTTCTGGGTATGGAGCCAGATGTCCCACTTCTGCCCCTCGTTGGTGGTCAGCTTGTCGTTCTGGCGGTTGTTGCGGCCCACCAGAATACGTAAACCCGCGGAGGAGCGGAACTCACGGGGCTTGGAGGCCCGCTGGAAGCCGGGCTGCTTCTTGCCCCGCTGGCGGATATAGCCGCCGTCGGTCAGCTCGGTGCGGATGTCGTTGAAGTCCTGCTCGCTCTCCGCCTGCTGCAGCTCCTGTACCACGCTCTCCAGATACCGCAGCTCCTCGCAGCCCTTGGTCAACTGCTCCGTCAGCATCCGCTCGGCGGTCTTGGCCTTGGCGTACTGCTTGAAGTACCGGGCGGCGTTCTCCTGGGGCGACAGGCGCACATCCAGCGGGATGTCCATGGCAGGACAGCCCTCCTCGTAGTAGTTCTCCGCCGTCAGCTTTCGCTGTCCCCGCTCCATACGGTACAGGTTGGCGGTGATCAACTCACCGCAGATGCGGAGGTGATCCCGGTCAAGGCAGGCGGCGTACTCCTTTTCTTGCGCGGCGATCTTCCGGCGCACACGGTCGCGGGCGTTGGCAGCGGTCTTGATGAGATCCTGCCCCTTCTGCTTCACCCGTTCCGCCTGCTCCCGCTCCTCGTAGAAGCTGTCCAGCAGCGCGCTGAAGCTGTCGGCGGTCACATTGGTGCAGTAGTCGCCGTACTGGCGGATGGGATCGTAGGTGAAGTCAAAGGGTTTCCCATTGCGGTACAGCACCGTGGGCGTAAACGCGCCGTCGTTGACCTGTGTCTGCCACGCGGCAAAGCTGTCCCACAGGCGGCTGTCAGCAGTGCGGTGGTCGCTCTCGCCGTAGGCGCGGCTGACGATCTCGCGGGCCACCAGCGGCGGCATGGCGGTAAAGGTATCCAGCAGCCAGCCGTCCAGAGTCGTCTCCTCACGGGGCAGCAGCGCCATGAATTCCTCCTCTGTCACCGTCAGCGGGTCCCGCTTCGCCTGCCGGGGCGGCAGGTGGTAGAACAGGCCCGGCAGCACCTGCCGCTCCTGGGACATCTCCAGATCCACCCGCCGCAGGCAGTCCAGGATACGCCCCTCTTTATCGCAGAGGATCAGGTTGGCGTGGCGGCCCAGCGCCTCCAGGATCAGGGCAAAGCGGCTCTGCTCGCCCATTTCGTCGGTGGCCTCGATGTGCAGCGTCACCACACGCTCCAGGGGCGCCTGTTCGATGGACACGATGCGCCCGTTGCCGATGCGCTTGCGCAGCAGCATGCAGAACATGGGCGGCTGGGACGGGTTGTCCCGCAGCTTCTCCGTCATATGGATGCGGGGCTGGTTGGGGTTGGCGCACAGCAGCAGCCTCCGGCTGCCCCGCAGAAGCAGCACCACCTGATCCCGGGCTGGCTGCTGAATTTTTTCGATCCGCGCGCCGGTCAACTGCGGCGCAAGCTCATCCACCACTGCCCGCAGGCAGACAGCATCCAAAGGCATGGCTCATTCCTCCATCATGATGTTGAACAGTTCGTTGATCCGCTGCCGCTGTCCGTTGAGATACAGCCAGCCCAGCAGCGCCTCCAGCGCCGTGGCCTGCTGATACTGGGCGCGGCTGGCGTGGTGCGGGATGGAATGGACGTTGGCGTTGCGGCCCCGTTTGAACACGGCGTGCTCCTCCTCCGTCAACAGCGGCAGGATCTTCTCGCTGAGCTCCGCCTGCTTCGGGGCACACACCAGCTCGATGGTGGCCCGGTGCAGACCCTTGCCGGTGGCCTTCCCGTGGGCGCACAGCCATGTGCGCACCAGAAGCTCGTACACGCCGTCCCCCAGATGGGCCAGGCCGATGCTGCTGATGCCCCTGATCTCGTCAGCGGGCAGTTGTATGGTAAAATAATCTGTCATAGTTACTCCTGTGCTCTCAATTTGGAAAGAATCGACTCTACCCGGTAAATGGCGTCGTCCACCTGGTGCTGGGCGTCGCGGATCTTGGACTGTACCATCATATCCGCCAGGAATCCGTCAAAAAAGTAATCGGCAAAGGTAAGAAACTCGCCGGTGTTGATGTTCAGTGTCTCCGACACGTCCGCCAGCTCACGGCTGAAGGCCGCCAGGTCGCGCTTGGCCCGCTCCATGTACCGCTGGGCGTCGTCCATTTTGCTGTGCTTGGCAAAGGTGCTGAACAGTCCGCCGCCGAAAAGATCCAGCAGTCCCCAGTTTCCGGCACTGGCCAGCTCCCGCCGGGCGCCGTACAGGCTGTCCAGCGCCCGTTCGCCCGCGTCGATAGCCTCCTGCCGCTCACGATCCAGCATCATAAAACGCATCCCTCCTTGCTCTCATTGTCGCTTAGTATAGCATAGTTATCCCCCCGCCGCAAGGCGTGAGCGGGGGCCATTCTCTCCCCTTGCGAAAAAAATTTGGAGATTTTTGAAAAATAGGGTTGACATTTTCCTTATAGTCTGCTATATTAAGCAAGTCAACAGCGACAGGACAACAAAATATGGGGGTATAGCTCAGCTGGGAGCCCGGTTGAAGCGATAAACAACCCCCGCACTTAAAACTCAATATTTACACTCTCTTCCATATGGGGGTATAGCTCAGCTGGGAGAGCGCTTGAATGGCATTCAAGAGGTCAGCGGTTCGATCCCGCTTATCTCCA
>CAKTZN010000177.1 GCA_934635545.1 uncultured Oscillospiraceae bacterium
TAAAATCTCAGCTTCGAAGGCGGATAACTGTTTGCATGTGTACTCCAGCAGACCGGCGGTTTTTTCCCTGTCGATCAGCAAAACCTCGGGGTCGACCTGTGCAAAAGCGAGACTGACGTCAAAGAATGAGGGATTCAGGGGGATCGCTTGATTCAAAGGCTGGTGTTTGCCGGAGGAGGCGGATTTCAGCACCGTATACAATCTGCGGCGGATACACACCTCGGCAAAGGTGCAGAAGGACGCCGACTGGCCGGGGTCATATTCCCGCATGGCCTTGATCAGTCCTACCATCCCCTCCTGCAGCAGATCCTCGTTATCGCCGCCGGCCAGGAAGTAGGGACGGGCTATGCTGCGCACCAGGCGGTGATACCGGGCGGCCAGAACCTCTTCGGCATTGCGGTTTCCGGTCTGGCAGGCGGCGCATAGCTGTTCGTCGCTCAATGTCTCCAAATAGGCAAAACTAGCCTCTTTGCTATTTACCATTGTCTATTATACCTTTTCGATAAATAATTTGTCAAGCTGTCCGCGAAAATTTGTCAAAAAGTTGCGTTTTCTTAGAGTTTTTTGACCAATTCCGCCAAATCTTCCGCCACCTTGCGGGCGATCTCGTCGGTTTTGGCCTCTACCATCACGCGGATCAGCGCCTCGGTGCCGGAGGGACGGATCAGCACGCGGCCTTCGCCGCCCAGCTTCTCCTCCTGCGCCTTCACGGCCCGGGCCAGCTCCGGCGAGGCCATGACACGCTCCTTCTCGCCCGCGGCCAGGGACAGGGGCACGTTGATCAGTTCCTGGGGATACTGGGCGCAGCAGGCGGCCAGTTCGGAGGCGGGCTTGCCCGATGCCTTCAGGGCCTTGAGGAATTGCAGGGCCGTCAGCTCGCCGTCGCCGGTGGTGGCGTACTCCCGGAAGATCATGTGGCCGGACTGTTCGCCGCCGATGGCGTAGTCGCACTCCACCATCTTTTCCAGCACATGGCGGTCGCCCACGGCGGTGCAGACCAGGTCGATATTCTCATTGCGGCAGAACTCGTGAAGGCCCAGATTGGACATGACCGTGGCCACCACGGCGTTGTTGGTCAGCTTGCCGTCCCGGCGCAGGGCCAGGCCGCACACCGCCATGATCTTGTCGCCGTCGATGGTATGGCCCTTCTCGTCCACCAGAAGGCAGCGGTCGGCGTCACCGTCAAAGGCAATGCCCAGGTGGTACTTCCCTGCCACGGTCATGGTGGCAAGTTGCTCCAGATGGGTGGAGCCGCAGCCGCTGTTGATATTGACTCCGTCGGGGTCGATGTTGATGAAGTCCGCCATCACCGGCAGGCGCTGGAACAGGTCGGGAGCCGTGGCGGCGGCGGCGCCGTTGGCGCAGTCCACCAGCACCCGCAGGCCCGACAGGTCGCAGCCGATGGTGTCGATCAGGTGGTTCACATAGTCGTCGTGCATCTCCTGGGCGCCGTTATGGCAGCGGCCCAGCTCACCGCCGGTTTTGACGGGCAGCTTCGCGCCGGACAGGATCAGCTCCTCCACCCGCTCCTCCATGGCGTCGGGCAGCTTGTAGCCCTGGGCGTTGAACACCTTGATGCCGTTATGCTCGTAGGGGTTGTGGCTGGCGGAGATCACCACACCGGCATCCGCCTGCTCCAGCACCGTCAGGAAGGCCACAGCAGGGGTGGGGATGGTGCCCAGCAGCAGCACGTCGCCGCCGACGGAGCAGATGCCCGCCGTAAGGGCCGCCTCCAGCATATCCGAGGAGATACGGGTATCCTTGCCGATGGTGATCATCGGCCTGCGGCCCAGCTCCTCCTGCAATACGGCGGCCACAGACTGGCCCACATGAAAGGCCAGCTCCGCCGTCAGATTCTCGCCGACGACACCGCGGATGCCGTCCGTACCAAATAATTTACCCATTTTTCCCGATTCCTCTCATAATTCCATTTGCGTCTGGCCCAGGAAGGCCATGTGCAGGTGCTCATACGCCTTCTGGGTCACGCAGCGGCCCCGCGGCGTGCGGGTCAGGAAGCCCAACTGCATGAGATAGGGCTCGTACACGTCCTCCAGGGTCACCGATTCCTCGCCGATGGTGGCAGCCAGGGTATCCAGGCCCACCGGGCCGCCGCCGTAATTTTCGATAATGGCACGCAGCATCCTGCGGTCCACCTGATCCAGGCCCAGATAGTCCACCTCCAGCGCCAGCAGGGCGCTGTCCGCCACGTCGCGGGTAATGACGCCGTCGGCCTTCACCTGGGCAAAGTCCCGGACACGGCGCAGCATGCGGTTGGCGATGCGGGGCGTGCCCCGGGAGCGGCGGGCGATCTCCATGGCGCCGGCCTCCTCAATGGGCACATCCAGGATACCTGCGCTGCGGGTGACGATCTCCTTCAGCTCCTCCGGGGTATACAGCTCCAGCCGCAGCGTCACGCCGAAGCGGTCCCGCAGGGGCGCGGACAGTGAGCCTGCCCGGGTAGTAGCCCCGATCAGGGTGAAGCGGGGCAGATCCAGCCGGATGGAGTTGGCGGAGGGGCCCTTGCCGATGATGATGTCGATGGCGTAGTCCTCCATGGCGGGGTACAGGATCTCCTCCACGGCCCGGTTCAGCCGGTGGATCTCATCCACGAACAGGATGTCATTCTCGTTGAGGTTGGTCAGCAGCGCCGCCAGATCGCCGGGCTTTTCGATGGCCGGGCCGGAGGTGATGCGGATATTGACCCCCATCTCGGCGGCGATGATGCCCGCCAGCGTGGTCTTGCCCAGGCCCGGAGGGCCGTGCAGCAGCACATGATCCAGGGATTCGCCCCGGCGGCGGGCCGCCTCGATAAACACCGACAGGTTGCCCTTGGCCTTCTCCTGGCCGATGTACTCCTTCAGGGTATGGGGACGCAGGGACTTCTCCTGGGCGTCCTCCGGCAGGAAGGAGGTGGATACGATCGGCTCTTCGTAGATGTCGCTTCCGTAGTCAATGCTCACGCTGTTCCCTCCTCTACTTCACCATGCGCTTGAGCGCCTGGCGGATGATCTCCTCCAGCGTCAGGGCGTCCATGTCGATGCCCTTCAGGGCCGCCGCTACCTCGCTGCCGCTGTAGCCCAGCACGGCCAGCGCCGCGCCGGCCTCCTTGGCCTTGTCGTTGGGCAGCACCATCACCGGTACGCTGCCGCCGGTATCCGGGCTGAAGGAACTCTGCTCCTTGGCCAGCTTATCCTTCAGCTCCAGAATAATGCGCTGGGCGATCTTCTTGCCGATGCCCGGCGCGGCGGTCAGAGCCTTTTCGTCCCCCATCACCACCGCCATGGCCAGATTGGCCGGGGTATTGGCGGAGAGGATGGACAGCGCCGCTTTGGGGCCGACGCCGGAGACGCCCAGCAGCAGCTTGAAGCTGTGGAGCTCGCTCTGGCTGGCGAAGCCGTACAGCTCCACCGCGTCCTCCCGGACGTTCATGTAGGTATACAGCCGGGCCTTTTCGCCCTTTTTCAACTGGGATAGGGTATAGTTGGTGGTGGCGCAGGCGTAGCCCACGCCGCCGCAGTCGATCACGGCCAGGTTGGCCTCCATTTCGGCCACAATGCCGTTGAGGTAGTAAAACATCACACGGTCTCCTTTACGTTGGGATCGGTGCGCCGCAGCAGGCTGGTGGCGCTGCGGGCATGGCAGATGGCGATGGCCAGCGCGTCGGCGGCGTCGTCGGGCCGGGGGACGGCCTTCAGCTTCAGCAGGCGGCGGGTCATGTCCATCACCTGCTTCTTCTCGGCAAGGCCGTAGCCCACCACCGCCTGCTTCACCTGCATGGGGGTGTACTCGTAAATGGGCAGGTGCAGTTTCTCGGCGGTACACAATATCACGCCCCGGGCGTGGGCCACCGCGATACCGGTGGTGATATTCTTGCTGAAAAACAGCTCCTCGATGGCCATTTCATCGGGGTGAAATTCCCGGATCAGCGCCGTCAGGTCACTCTCGATCAGCGTCAGCCGTGCCGCCAGGGGCATACCGGCCGGGGTATTGATGGCGCCGTACTGCACCATCTGCTGCCGCGCGCCGGCGCAGTCCAGCACGCCGAAGCCCACGATGGCCACTCCCGGGTCGATTCCCAAAATACGCACGGCGCTCCCCCCCATGATAAATCAGTTTATTATACTCTTTTTTTCCGCCCATGGCAACAAAAACTTGTTCGATACGGCACAAGGCAGGTTTTAATATATGTTTGCAGGGTACAGCCCTCCGAAAGGAAGCTCTGTACCCTGCAAATTTTATACATCGAA
>CAKTZN010000178.1 GCA_934635545.1 uncultured Oscillospiraceae bacterium
CTGCTGCTGCAGGAGAACGGCATCATCAAGCTGGCCGACGGCGCCGGCATCACCGCCACCAAGAACGACATCGTAGAGAACCCCTACAACGTGGAGATCGTCGAGGCTGAGGCCGCGCAGCTCCCCAACCAGCTCCAGGATTACGACTACGCCGTCATCAACAGCAACTACGCCATCAGCGCCGGCCTGAACCCCGTGAATGACTCCCTGCTGATCGAGGGCAGCGCCTCCGCCTATGCCAACATCCTGGCCGTGAAGGAGGGCAACGAGAACGCCCCCAAGATCCTGGCCCTGAAGGCCGCTCTGGAGAGCCAGCAGGTGGTGGATTACATCAATGAGACCTATAACGGCTCCGTGATCTCCGTGGTGGAGAACCCCACCGACGGCTATGACGCCACTGTGGATTACGACGCCCTGAACGGCGAGACCATCACCATCGCCGCCACCCCCGCCCCCCACGCCGAGATCCTGGAGGTCGTGAAGACCATCCTGGCCGCCAAGGGCATCACCCTGGACATCCAGGTCTTCAATGACTACGTCCAGCCCAACACCGCCGTCGAGGAGGGTGCCGTGGATGCCAACTACTTCCAGCACCTGCCCTATCTGGATGACTTCAACGCCCAGAAGGGTACCCACATCGTCTCCATCTCCGCTGTCCACGTTGAGCCCATGGGCCTGTACGGCGGCAAGCAGACCACGCTGGACGCTGTGAGCGCCAGCAAGTAAGGAAGAAGGAGGGAGACGTCCATGATCGAACTGAAACACGTCAGCAAGACGTTTGATTCCGGCACCGCCGGAGGGGTAGACGCGCTCAAGGACGTCTCCCTTACCATTGAGGACGGGGACATCTACGGCATCATCGGCATGTCCGGCGCCGGCAAGAGCACGCTGGTGCGGTGCATCAACCTGCTGGAGCGTCCCACCAGCGGCGAGATCGTGGTGAACGGCAAGCGGCTGGACACCATGACCCCCGCCCAGCTCCGCGAGGCACGCCGCGGCATCACCATGATCTTCCAGCATTTCAACCTGCTGATGCAGCGCACCTGCCTGAAGAACGTGTGCTTCCCCATGGAGCTGGTGGGCGTAAAGAAGGACGAGGCCGAAAAGCGCGCCCGTGAGCTGCTGGAGCTGGTGGGCCTGCCGGACAAGGCCAACGCCTATCCCGCCCAGCTCTCCGGCGGTCAGCAGCAGCGCATCGCCATTGCCCGCGCCCTGGCCACCGATCCCAAAGTGCTGCTGTGCGATGAGGCCACCAGCGCCCTGGACCCCAACACCACCCGTCAGATCCTGGAGCTGATCCGGGACATCAACAAGAAGCTGGGCATCACCGTGGTGGTCATCACCCACCAGATGAGCGTGGTGAAGGAGATCTGCAGCCATGTGGCCATCCTGGATGGCGGCGTGGTGGCGGAATCCGGCCTGGTGGGCACGGTGTTCGCCGCGCCCAAGTCCGCCGCGGGCCGCCGCCTGGTGTTCCCCGGCGGCGCCGACGCCCAGGTGTACGACCCCGCCGGTGAGCGGCTGGTGCGCCTGGTGTTCAAGGACAGCAAGACCACCAGCATCCCCATGGTGGCGCGGCTGGCGGCAGAGGAGGGCATCTTCTGCAACGTCATCTCCGCCAGTACCCAGAGCCTCTCTGAGGAGGTCTACGGCAGCATGATGCTGGGCATCCCCAGCGCCCACTTTGACCGGGCGGTTGCTTTTATCAAAACCATCGCCAACGTGCAGGTAGAGGAGGTCGATCACAATGTACAGTAATCTGTTCAGCGCCCAGTCCGTACAGGATCTGATGACGGTGCTGCCCTCTCTGCCCTTTGCCATCTGGGAGACCTTCTACATGACGGTGCTCAGCACCGCGCTGTCGCTGGTGATCGGCCTGCCCCTGGGCGTGCTGCTGGTGGTGGGCGAAAAGGGCGGCGTGCTGCCCCTGCCCCGCTGGCTGATGCAGGTGCTGAATGTGATCATCAACCTGCTGCGCTCCGTGCCGTTCCTGATCCTGATGATCATGGTGTTCCCCCTGTCCCGCCTGCTGATCGGCACCACCATCGGCACCACGGCCACCATCGTACCCCTGGTGGTGGCGGCCTTCCCCTTCGTGGCCCGTCTGGTGGAGACCAGCCTGCGGGAGGTGGACGGCAACATCATTGAGGCGGCCCAGAGCATGGGCGCCACCCCCATGCAGATCATCTGCAAGGTGATGATCCCCGAGAGCGTTCCCTCTCTCATCCAGAACGTGACCATCGCCCTGACCACCATCCTGGGCTACTCCGCCATGAGCGGCATCATCGGCGGCGGCGGCCTGGGCAAGATCGCCATCGACTACGGCTACTACCGCTATAAGTATCTGGTGATGCTGGTGGCCGTGGTGCTGCTGATCCTGCTGGTGCAGCTCTTCCAGACGGTGGGCACCTGGCTCAGCAAGAAGTGCGACAAGCGCCTGAAGTGAGCCGCACCCTATTATATAATAAGGAAAAGGGCGGGGAAGACCCCCGCCCTTTCTTCATCACAAAGCGCCTGCCATCCGACAGGCGCTTTTATTTTTGCCCCATGGCAAAAATAGAAATGTGCCATTTCCTCGCCCCTTCGGGGCAACCGGAAATGATGCACGCAAACTTCATGCGCCGGTATTCTGCGCATTTTCGTCGTGCGGTGCTGGCGCATGAAGTTTTATACTTCTTCCTCCGCCGGCTCCCACGGCTGCATGACCGCCACGCACCGGTTGATGTTCTTCCCCAGCTCGAAGAACTTCTTCTCATAGTCGGTCATCACGCCCACGGGCCCGCCCGCGTGCAGATCGCGGGTCACCTCCCGCAGCTCCCAGCCGTACTGGGGGATCTCCTCCACCGACCACTCAAACAGCTTGTCGTTGTCGGTCTTGAAGTGGATCTCGCCGCCATCCTTCAGCACCTGACGGTACAGCTTCAGGAAGTTGTGGTGGGTCAGCCGCCGCTTGGCCTGATTGCTCTTGGGCCACGGGTCGCAGAAGTTGATGTAGATCCGGTCGATCTCGCCGGGCTCGAACATGTCCGGCAGCAGCGCCGCGTCCACGTCCACAAAGAACACATTCTTCAGCCCCGCGTCCCTGGCCCGCTCCATGGCCACCACCATGGCGTCCGGCACCTTCTCCACGGCGATCAGCAGCACGTCCGGCTCCGCCGCCGCCGTCCCGGCGGTGAACCGCCCCTTGCCGCAGCCCAGCTCCAGCCGGATCTCCTTCGCCTCCGGCATCAGCTCCCGCCAGTGCCCCTTCTGTGCGAAGGGATCCCGCACCAGCCACGCGCCGCACGCCTCCATCCGGGGCGCCAGATTCTTCTTTTTTCTCATCCGCATGGAAATTTCCTCCAATGGTCAACTTGATTCAGGGTCGACATTATACCACAAAAACGGCCCCGTTGCAAACAGGAAAACGTCCCGGCCTCAAAGCCGGAAAAACCCTCCTTCAAAATGTGCAAATTCTCTCGTTGACTTTTGTGGAATGTGCTAAAAAAGCGGAAAGCACCCCGGATGGGGGTTGATAAATTTTAAACGAAGTACTATAATGTAACCTGTATGAGGAGCAATGTTTTCATTCCGTTAAAGCGGTAAGGAGACACAGTCCGAAAAGGAAGTAAGGAGGAGATAACATGACGAATGTTCTGTTAGAGAAAAAGGGACACATCGCAGTTGCCACCATCAACCGTCCCAAGGCGCTGAACGCGCTGAACAGCGACGTGCTCACCGATCTGGGCGAGCTGGTGGATATCGTCAACGCTGACAGCGAGATCCGCGCCCTGGTGCTGACCGGCAGCGGTGAAAAGGCCTTTGTGGCCGGCGCTGACATCGGCGAGATGAGCACCCTGACCCCCGAAGAGGGCGAGGCCTTCGGCAAGCACGGCAACGACGTGTTCCGCCGCATCGAGACTCTGCCCATCCCCACCATCGCTGCCATCAACGGCTTTGCGCTGGGCGGCGGCTGTGAGCTCAGCATGAGCTGCGACATCCGCATCTGCGCCGATACCGCCGTGTTCGGCCAGCCTGAGACGGGCCTGGGCATCACCCCCGGCTTCGGCGGCACCCAGCGTCTGGCCCGCCTGGTCGGCCCCGGCATGGCCAAGCAGCTGATCTACACCGCCAAGAACATCAAGGCCGACGAGGCGTACCGCATCGGTCTGGTCAACGCCGTGTACCCGCTGGAGGAGCTGATGCCCGCCGCGGAGAAGCTGGCCGCCACCATCGCCAAGAACGCCCCCATCGCCGTTCGCGCCTG
>CAKTZN010000179.1 GCA_934635545.1 uncultured Oscillospiraceae bacterium
CGCAGCGCCGCCTCGTTGACGATGTTGGCCAGCTCCGCGCCGGACGCGCCGGAGGCCATGCGGGCGATCTTGCTGAAGTCCACATCCTCCGCCACCTTGATCTTCCGGGCATGTACCTTCAGGATCTCCTCGCGTCCCTTCAGGTCGGGCAGCTCCACGGGAACGCGGCGGTCGAAGCGGCCGGGACGGGTCAGGGCCGGGTCAAGGGACTCGGGGCGGTTGGTGGCCGCCAGGATGATGACGCCGTTGTTGCCCTCGAAGCCGTCCATCTCCGTCAAGAGCTGGTTCAGGGTCTGCTCACGCTCGTCGTTGCCGCCATATTGCCCGCCACTGCGCTTCTGGCCGATGGCGTCGATCTCATCGATGAACACGATGCAGGGCGCTTTCTCCTTGGCCTGATTGAACAGGTCGCGCACCTTGGATGCGCCCATGCCCACGAACATCTCCACGAATTCCGAGCCGGACATGGAGAAGAAGGGGACATTGGCCTCACCGGCCACAGCCTTGGCCAGCATGGTCTTGCCGGTTCCCGGAGGGCCGACAAGCAGAATGCCCTTGGGCATGGAGGCGCCGATGTCCTTATACTTGCTGGGGTCGTGGAGGTAGTTGACCACTTCCTGCAGGTTCTCCTTGGCCTCGTCCTCACCGGCCACGTCGTCAAACTTGATGCCCTCGGCGGACTTGACGTAGACCTTGGCGTTGGACTTGCCCATGTTGAACATCATGGAGTTGCTTCCGCCGCCCATTTTCTTCATCATGCTGCGGGAGATGACCTGCCCGATGCCGATGAACAGGATCAGCGGCAGCACCCAGCCCAGAATATCCACCAGCAGGGAGCTCTGCTGGATCTCCTCGCCGGTGGTGGAGATGCCCGCGTCCAGCAGGCGCTGCACCAGTCCGTCGTCGGGGACGATGGCGGTCTTGTAGATGGTCTTTTCATCCTTGCCGGTAAACAGGATGCGGTTGCTCTGCTGTTGGATCTCCACCTGGCCGATCTGGCCCTGCTCCGTCATGGACACAAAGGTGTTGTAGTCCACGTCCTTGATCTGGTGCTCCGACAGCCACGGCATGGCCAACAGGTTGAACAACAGCACGATCAGAAGCGCGACCATATAGTAGTACAGCAGCGGTTTTTTCGGTGATTTCACTTCATTCATTTGCTTGTTTCCTCCGTATTTTCCGGGATATTCTCCCGTTCCTCGCAGTTCATTTGCAGATCAATGGCCGACAGCGCCGCCAGCAACGCGTGGCGCATGGCCTGGGCCGCAAAGTCGATGGCGTACTCGCCGTAGAGGCTGGCGGCCTCCGCCTGATCCTCCGTCACGTCGCTGCCCTCGCCGTGGACGTAGCCCGGCAGCTCATTTTGCAGAATATCCTGAATTTTCAGGTCGTACTCCAACTGGGCGGCGGACAGGGCCGCCACGGCGGGAGAGTGGCTCTTGGCGATGCTCCTTTGCAGCAGCAGATCGCTCTCCCGGTACTCCTGCCACAGGCACCGCAGCGCCCGCTGGATCTCCCGGTGGTCTGACCGCTGGCAGCAGCGGAGACAGCGGATGGTCTGCTCATACTGCCGCTCCAGCTCACAGAGCTTTCCGGCGAATATCCCGTTTTTGGTTGACATGGGCATCGGCCCTCCCTTGCTGTGATGGTACTGTTATAGCAGCCGGTGCGCCGCTTTGCCACTATCAGTTTGTGTCCCCTGTCATGACAAAATCCCCAAAGTGTCAAAAAGTCTGACACTTTGGGGATTTTGTCATATAGAGAATTGTGTTTTTTCTGTTATAATAGGATCACGCGCCGCGCCTTTCCGCCATGCGCCCGGTCAGCAGGCGGTACATCTGCCGCGCTAAGCGCTCCCGGTCCACATCCTTCCTCTCGCAGTACTCCAGCAGCAGTCCCACGATGCCGTAGGTACAGAAGCTCAGCGCGGCCTCCGCGTCCTCATAGGGGATGTCCGCGATAGGGCCCTTCCGCCGGATCAGTTCCTGCAGATAGGCCCGGACGGAGCGCACCATCAGCCGCTCCACCTGTTCCCGCTTCTGGGAGTTCAGCAGCTTGCGCAGCATGGCGCTGGCCTCGTCGGAGGCGGTGATGAAGTCCTGGAATACGACCTCCGCGTCGTCGGTCTCCATGCTGCGCTCCAGCAGCTTCTGGAACGCCTGCTCCGCCGACCACTCGATGACCTCCAGAATGTCCTGGAAGTGATAGTAAAAGGACTGGCGGGAAATGCCGCACTCGTCCACGATATCCTTCACCGTGATCTTGTCGATGTTCTTTTCCTTGGACAGCTTCAAAAACGCGTCGGCGATCAGGGGCTTTACATTGACAGGCATACGAGACCTCCACCATTGGCTTACTGCCCTCTATTTTACCATAAAACACCATCTTTTGTCTATTGAGAAATTCCACGGAGGAACCGATCCCATGAAAAAAGCAGCAAAGATCACCCTTACCGCCCTGTCCGCCGCCGCGTGCTGCGGCGCCGCCGTCTACGGCGTGACCCACGTTCTGATGGACGTGGCCATGAACCGCCAGCCGCCCCGCCTGCGCAAGAAGAAGGGCGGCGCGTCACGCCTGACCGGCGAGACACCCAACGACGGCTTCCGCGCCGCCCAGAAGGAGGCCTCCCGTCAACTGGCCGCCGCGCCCCATGAGGTGGTCGCCATCGAGAGCCGGGACGGCCTGCGCCTGGCGGGCCACTGGTTCCCCTGCCCCGACGCCAAAAGGATCATCATCGCCTTCCACGGGTGGCACTCGGCGTGGCACCGGGATTTCGGCCTGCTCTCCGATTTCTGGCGGCAGGAGCGATGCAGCGTCCTGTATGTGGAGCAGCGGGCCCAGCAGAACAGCGAGGGCGACTATATCGGCTTCGGCCTGACGGAGCGGGAGGACTGCCTGGCCTGGGCGCAATGGGTGACGGAGCGGTTCGGCACGGCGCTGCCCATCTATCTGGCGGGCGTCTCCATGGGCGGCACCACCGTGCTGATGGCGGCGGATCTGCCGCTGCCGGAGGCCGTCCGGGGCATCATCGCCGACTCGGCCTATACCTCGCCCCACGCCATCTGGCGGCATGTGGCCCGGAAGAACCTGCACATTCCCTTCCTGCTGGGGGGCTGGATGGCCGACCTGGTCTGCCGCCACCGGCTGTCCGTGGGCTCGGACGAGTGCTCCACGCTGGACAGCCTCGCCGCCGCGAAAATACCGGTGCTGCTGATCCATGGCCAGGACGACCACTTCGTCCCGGTGCGGATGGCCTATGAGAATCAGGCCACCTGCGGCTCCCCCTGCCGCCTGCTGGTAGTGCCGCGGGCTGACCACGCCATGAGCTATTATATGGCCCGGCAGGAATACGAGGCGGCGCTGCGCCGCTTCTGGGCAAGCTGTGAGGCTTAACAAAACAGGGACTGTCTGCCGACAGTCCCTGTTTTCTTTCGGTTTTATTCCTCGTCGTCCCGCTGGCGGCGCAGCTTCCGCTCCAGCTCCCGCAGCTTGGCGCGGCGCTCCTTCATGGCGGCGGCAGCCGTCTCCAGACGGGCGGTGATCTCCTCCAACGCCTCGCCGTTCTTCCGGCGGCGGGCCATCTCGTCCAGCAGCTCCTTCACCCGAAGGTTGGATTCCTTGAACTCCTTCCGGGCCTGCTTCAGCCGCTCCATCATGGCGCGGGGACGGGCCTGCAGTTCGGGATACGCCTGGTGGATACGGCGCAGGAACAGGTTGCGGTCACGCAGCAGCTCGTGGACACGGCGGCTGATCTCCTCGGTGCTGTCGCCGTCCTGGGCGTCGATCTCCTTGCGGACGATGTCCATCATCACATGGGATACCACGCAGTCCGACACCAGCAGCGCCACGATGGCCACGGCGGCAAAGTGCAGCCAGAACAGCGGCAGCTTTTCAATGAGCCGGAAGTACACCGGATCGATCCACACCACGATCACCACGCTGGCCAGGCCGAACAGCATCAGGTTGCCGATCCACACGCGGCCGTTCAGGTTCATGGGCTTGCGGCTATAATCCCACCACCGGGCATGGAAGGCCTTTTCCATGTACCAACTGATGAAGTACTCCAGGCCGCCGCAGATGAAGAAGCCGGCCAGAAAGATCTCGCCGGGGGTGCCGCCGCGGATGCCGATCAGGCCGCCCACCAGCACCGTCACCAGCACCACGCCGCTGCCGTAAATGGGGCAGTAGGGGCCGATGAGGAACCCCCGGTTGATAAACCGGTGGTACTGGATGTATTT
>CAKTZN010000180.1 GCA_934635545.1 uncultured Oscillospiraceae bacterium
GCCCAACAGGGGCTTGCGGGGCTTATCCTCCCGGATCAGGTCAGGTCTCTTGGGGTCGTAATACCCCGTCACCTGCCGCCCCACGCCCTTATTGCTGCCCCAGTCCTGGTTGCTGGAATAGGTGTAGGTCTTGCCGTCCACCGTGTACTCATAGGTGGGCAGATGGAGCGTATACCGGGCCAGTCGGCTGGTGCCGTCCTCCTGATCCTCCCAGCGTTCCACGTCCTCTTCCCGCAGATCCACCACCGTCATGGTGGCGGTGCCGGTATACCGCTGCTTGTCGTCCTCATAGGCCTTGATGGCACCTTTTCGATTGCGGAGTCCCAGCCATATCATCAGCGCGCACACCGCGGCCAGGATCAATGCGGGGATCAGATTTTCCATAGTCTCTCCTCCCAAAAGATAGAATCGGGTTCCCTGTAAGACCAGTGTACCGTAAAATTCCCGTCTGGTCAACCGTCTGCGGCAAAAAAAGGACGTGCCCGGGGGCACGTCTTTTTTTGAGGTATGTCACTTCTGGATGGCGCTGAAAAAGCCCATCATTTCGTCGGTGTGATCCTCCACATAGCTGGTGAAGGTCACCACACAGATGTACTGCTCCACCGGGATGCAGACCTGCAGGGACTGGGCGGGGAAGCCGTTGTAGACGGCGGTGGTCAGGATGCTGCTGTACTCGCTGCCCAGAAAGCTGGTGGTCTGGGCGGCGGAGGTCACGTCCTCCATGCCGTCGATGCTCTCATAGGCGGCGGTGGCCTGGGCGATGCCCTCGCTCAGAAAAGCGTCCATGTCGATGTCGGTCTTGCCGTCGGTCACCTTGTCCACGGTGATGCTGATCCACTGGCGTCCGTCCTCGGTCATCAGATACATGTCCTGTACCTGGCTGCCCGCCTCCAGCCGCTGGCGCATCTCCGCCACCAGCGCCTCGTCCGTCATGCTGTCCAGGGCGATGTCGTTCAGCGCGGCGATCTCCTCGTCGCTGAGATAGCTGTACGTCTCCGGCGCGGTGCACGTCAGACCCAAAAAGTCACTGGTATACGTCTGGCCCTCCACGCTGCCCCGCTGGAAGGACTTCTGCCCGGCGGCGCAGGCCGTCAGCAGCAGCGCCAGCACCAGCAGCATGGCGGGAAATGTTACTCGTTTCACGGGGGTTCCTCCTTTGTCTGCGCGCCGTCCCGGCGGGGCGTTGCGCGGTGCATATGAAAGAATTATAGTGCAAAACGGCCTTTCCGTCAAGTGAACAGTATTTTCCATGATATTTTTAAGAGGGAAACGGGGCTAAAAGCCCCGTTTCCCTCTGTTTATATGATCTCCGGCACAACGATCTCGCCGCTGCCGCCGCAGTATTTCTCCGTCTCCGCGATGAGCTTGCGGGCGGTGTCCCACAGCAGCTCGTCGGGGGTGGCCTTGTTGCCCTGCACGATGTAGAAAACGTTTTTCGCCGTCTCATCCACCGCCGTCTTGTTCACCTGCCGGATCTCCAGACGGCACAGCACCTCGTTGCTGTCGTCGCAGTAGCTGTATTCGTGGGGCGCGACGGGGATGGGCTCGGTCTGGCCCAGGGGCACGAACCGCTCGGTGCCGTCGGTGAAGCGCAGCGTCACGTTGCCGTCCACCTTGTCGATGTTGTGGGCGCCCAGCGCCAGCTTGCTCTCCAGCGACAGCAGGTTGTAGATGTCCACCGCCGTGTTGATGTAGAACATGTCGCCCTGGTTCTTCTTCAGCAGCTTGATGAGGTTCTCGCTGGCGGGGATGTTCTTCCGGCGCTTCACGCCCGTCTCGTCGTGAAGGATGTTGAAGCCCTCCAGCACCGGGTCGGCGTGAACGTCCAGCGTCTCATACTGCGCATAGAGCTCATGGAGCTTCTGGGTGCGATAGGCCTTCCACTCGTCGGACTCCACCGTGTTGTCCATGCCGCGGATCACGGGGAACAGGATCTTCACGCCTGCGTCCAGCACGGCCTGCTGTACGAAAAATTTCATAGTCAGCGTCCTCCTCTCTCAGTGACCCAGCGCCTGGTCCAGATCGGCGATGATGTCGTCGGCGTCCTCCAGACCCACCGACATGCGGATCATGCCGTCGGTGATGCCCGCCGCCTCACGCACCTCACGGGGGATCATGGTGTGGGTCATGGCCGCCGCCTGCTCCACCAGCGTCTCCGTATCGCCCAGGGATACCGCCAGGGTGCACAGCTTCAGGCTGTTGATGAACTTCTTACCGGCCTCAAGACCGCCCTTCACGTCGAAGGTGATCATGCCGCCGCCGCCCCGCATCTGCTTCTTGGCGATGTCGTACTGGGGGTTGGACTCCAGGAAGGGATAGCGTACCGTCTCGATGCGGGGATCGGCCTCCAGCCACCGGGCGATCTTCAGGGCGTTTTCGTTGTACTGCCGCATGCGGACGCCCAGCGTCTTGATGCCCCGGCAGATCAGGAAGGCGGTGAAGGGGGCCATCACCGCGCCGAAGTGCATCAGCGTGCCCAGACGGCACTGGCGCAGGAACTCGGTGTCGTTGGAGATCACCGCGCCGCCCAGCAGGTCGCCGTGGCCGCCGATGTACTTGGTCAGGCTGTGGATCACCACGTCCACGCCCAGATCCAGGGGATTGGTGTTGTAGGGGGTGGCGAAGGTGTTGTCCACAAAGACCTTCACGCCGTGGCGGTGGGCGATCTTCGCCACCTCCGCCAGATCCACCAGGATCATGGTGGGGTTGGCGGGGGTCTCCACATAGATGACCTTGGTGTTGGGCTTGATCAGGGGCTCCAGCTCCTCCAGATGGTCGGCCCGGAAGGAGTCGTGCTCGATGCCGAACCGGGGCAGCCAGTCGCTGGTGATGTCCTCGGTGCCGGAGTACTTGGCCTTGGTGAAGATAACGTGGTCGCCGCATTTCAGCGCCGCGAACAGCGCACCGGCCACCGCGCCCATGCCGGAGGCATAGGACACCGCGCCCTTGCCGTGCTCCAGCGCCGCCAGCTTCTGCTCCATGTAGTCCAGGGACGGGTTGGTGATGCGGCTGTAGGCGAAGCTCTCGGCGTAGTCGCTGCACGCCTCCACGGCGTCGTCGGTGGAATCGAAATAGAAGGTAGAGGTCTGATAGATGGGCGGGATCAGGGAACCGTAGGGATCCCGGGGCTCACCGGCGTGAACCTCCACAGTGTCGAATTTTACGTTCTCCGGCTGAAAATCCGGATGCTTCATGATCAACTGGCTCATAGCGCACCTCCATAAAAAATATGCTGACAGGCAGCTTGTTTTCTTGCCTGTCAGCATATCACATTTTTCGTCAGGAGGGAAATACCGGGTAGCTATGGCGCCCCATAGGAAAAAGTTTTAGCCCTCCTGGGCGCCCAACTGCCGGGTCATGCAGTCCAGAAAAGCCCGCTCGATGGGCCGCAGGGCCTTGCCCCGGATGCCGATCCAGCCGATGTCCACCCTGTCGTCGGTGTCGATGGGCACGCAGGCCACCTCCTGTGCCAGCCGGGGCGAGATGACGCCGGTGCCCACGTCATAGGCGTTGCAGCTCCGCATCAGCGCCGTACTGACGTACAGGTCGCTGATGTACACCACCTTCCGGGGATAGAAGTTGGGCAGCATCATCTCCTCCGAGAAAAAGCCGGGGGAATCGGCGTTCTGCTCATATACGATGCAGGGGTAGTCCATCAGCTCCTCAGGCGTCACGAGCTCCCGCTTTGCCAGCGGGTGCTCTACGGAGAGAAAGGCGTGGGGCGCGGCCTGGGTCACGGCGTGGAACTCCAGGTTGTTGTCCTCCAGCACCTTCATCATGTGGCGGCGGTTCACGTCCGACAGGAAGATGACGCCCAGGTCGCTGTACTGCTTGGCCACGTCGTCGATGACGACTCCGGTCTGGGTCTGGTTCAGGCCCAGGGTGTACCGGTCGGCATCCAGACCATCCACGAACTCCTCGAAGGCGCTGACCACGAAGTCGTAGTGCTGGCTGCTGACGAAGAAGGAGGGCTTCGGCCCCTCGGCGTCGCTGTGGAAGTATTCGCTGATGTAGTCGGCGTCCCGCAGCAGGCGGTTGCTGAGCTTCAGCAGCTCCCGCCCCTCGTTGGTGATGGCGATGCCGGTGGAGGAGCGGGTGAAGATGGTGATGCCCAGCTCCTCCTCCAATGCGTTCACCAGATTGCTGATGCTGGGCTGGGAGACGTACAGCTTCTGGGCGGCCCGGCTGAAGGAGCCGCATTTTTCCACCAT
>CAKTZN010000181.1 GCA_934635545.1 uncultured Oscillospiraceae bacterium
CAACGGCAGCAAGGTGATCCTCATCGACGCCGACCTGCGCAACCCCTCCGTCAAGAAGGCCCTGGGCATCACCAGGGTCACCGCCGGACTGGATGACGCCCTGAACCTGGCGGATCCCGCCCTGGCGCCCGGCCTGCTGCTGGAGCAGGAGCCCGGCACCCTGTGGCTGCTGGCCGGCAACAAGAGCCTGCCGGATGCCCGCCAGATGAACGCCAAGGCCCTGCGCCGCGTGCTGGACATGCTGGGCAAAAAGGCCGACTATATCATCGTGGATACCCCGCCCTGCGGCCTGCTGGCCGACAGCGTCAACGTGGCCCGGGCCGCCGACTGCGTGCTCTATGTGCTGGCCGCCGGCGCCGCCCAGATCCCCCAGGTGCTGGACAGCATGCAGTTCCTGGGCGAGGCGGGAACGCCTCTGCTGGGCTGCGTCCTCAACGGCGCCTCCGGCGGCTCCCACAGCTATGGCTACGGTTACGGCTACGGCAGCTACGGTTACGGCTATGGCTACGGCGGCTATGGCCGCGAGAAAAAACGCGCCTCGCAGGAGGACTGATCTTGTAAAAAAAAAAGCTGCCGGGATCTCTCGGCAGTTTCTTCTTCCGGAAAGGAGACGGCTATGGAGCCCCGTATCATCGATATTGACGCCTATCTGCCCGTGGTGCGTGAGCTGCTGGCCCAGGGCCAGACCGTCAGCCTCACCGTCACGGGAGAGAGCATGTCCCCCTTCCTGCGCCACGGCCGGGATCAGATCCGCCTGGCCGCCGTCACCGCGCCGCCCCGGCGGGGCGACATGGTGTTTTTCCGGCGGCGCACCGGCCAGTATATCATGCACCGGGTGCTGCGCCGGATGCCGGACGGCAATTACGCCATCGTCGGCGACGGGCAGCAGCAGGTGGAAGCCCCCATCGCCCCGGAGCAGATCTTCGCCGTGGTGACCCAGGTGTGCCGCAAGGGCGTCTGGATCGGGCCGGAGAGCTTTTGGTGGCGCTTTTTCGCCGGGCCGTGGCTGACGCTGCTGCCTCTGCGTCCCGCGCTGCGCCGTCTGGCCCGCTTTATCCCCGAAACGCTGAAGTAAGGAGCCCGCCATGGAAGAAACGAAACAAACGAAAAAGGTACTGGGCTCCGAGGCGCTGGGCATCCTGCTGGGCCGCTGGCGGGACGGCACCTTCACCGATATCCTCACCGACTGGAAGTGGATCCTCACCTACACACGCCGCTACCGCAAGGCCGTGTGGATCTACACGGTGCTGGGCGTCATCAGCTCCACCCTGGGGCTGGTGTCGGCGGTGGCCAGCAAGTACACCATCGACATCATCACCGGGTACGACAGCTCGCAGCTCTGGTTCGTGATCCTGGTGATGCTGCTGTCGGCCCTGATCGGCCTTCTGCTGCGCAGCGTCACCTCCCGCATCTCCACCCGCATCGCCCTGTGGGTCAACAACGACATCCAGGCGGAGGTCTTTGACCGGCTGCTGAACGCCGACTGGCAGGCGCTGAACGGCTTTTCCAGCGGCGACCTGCTGAACCGCCTGACCAACGACACCGGCTCCGTGGCCGGAAACGCCATCCACTGGCTGCCGGATCTCATTGTGGCGGCCTATTCCTTCCTCGCCACGCTGGCGGTGATCCTCCACTACGACTGGGTCATGGCCCTGCTGGCGCTGGCCAGCGCCCCCTTCCTGCTGCTGACCTCCCGCCGCCTCATCGGCGGCATGCGCAGCCACCAGCAGGAGCTGCGGCAGGTCAGCAGTGACCTGATGGCCTATGAGACCGAGACGCTCCACAATCTGGACGCCATCAAGGGCTTCGGCATCACCGGCCGGTACAGCGACGGCCTGCGCCGGCGGCAGGAGGACTTCCGCCAGGCCAGCCTGGACTATAACCTCTTCAGCATCAAGACGGAGGCGCTGCTGTCCATCCTGGGCTCCGCCGTGCAGATGGCCGCCTTCTGCTACTGCCTGTACCTGCTGTGGTCCGGCAAGATCCTGTACGGCACCATGACGCTGTTCCTGTCCCAGGGCACCAAGCTGACCTCCGCCTTCAACGCCCTGGTGCGGACGGTGCCCAACTTCCTCAACGCCTCCGTCTCCGCCCACCGCATCCGCGACCTGTTCGCCCTGCGGCCCGAGCCGGGCCAGCCGGTGGACGACGCGCTGGAGCGTGCCGCCGCCCAGGGTGTCACCGTGGAGGTGGACGGCGCCGACTTTGCCTATGACCCCGCCCAGCCGGTGCTGCACCACGCGGCCCTGACCGCCGCCCCCGGCGAGATCGTAGCCCTGGTGGGACCCTCCGGCGGCGGAAAGACCACCATGATCCGCCTGCTGCTGGGCCTGATCCACCCGTCGGAGGGCCGCGCCTGCCTGCGCACCGCCGACGGACAGGAGCTGGAGATGAACGCCGCCCTGCGCCGCTTCTTCTCCTATGTGCCCCAGGGCAACACCCTGCTGTCCGGCACCATTGCCGACAACCTGCGGATGGTGCAGCCAGAGGCGGACGACGCCGCCCTTGAGCAGGCCCTGCGGGCCGCCTGCGCCTGGGATTTCGTCAGCAAAATGCCGGAGGGCATGGCCTCCACGGTGGGGGAGCACGGCCACGGCCTGTCCGAGGGGCAGGCCCAGCGGATCGCCATCGCCCGGGCTCTGCTGCGTGACGCGCCGGTGCTGCTGCTGGACGAGGCCACCTCTGCCCTGGACGTGGCCACCGAGCGCACCATTCTGCGGACTCTGGTGCGGGATTACCCCCACAAGACCTGCATCGTCACCACCCACCGGCCCACGGTCATCGGCCTGTGCCGCCGCGTCTATCAGGTGTCCGGCGGCGTCCTGCGCCAGTTGAGCGACCAGGAGGCCCAGCGCCTTGCCATGGAATTCTGATCAGGAAAAGGAGATATCGCTATGACTGTACTTCTCACCGGCGGTGCCGGCTACATCGGCTCCCACACCGCCGTAGAGCTGCTGAACGCGGGCCACGACGTGGTCATCGCCGACAACTACGCCAACAGCAGCCCCATCGTGGCCCAGCGCATCACCCGGATCACCGGAAAGCCCGTCAAGTGCTATGAGGCGGACGCCGCCGATCCCGCCGCTCTGGAGCGGATCTTCCGGGAAAACGCTATCGACAGCGTCATCCACTTCGCCGGGCTGAAGGCCGTGGGCGAATCGGTGCGCCTGCCGCTGGACTACTACCGCAACAATCTGGACAGCACCCTGGCCCTGCTGGCGGCCATGGAGGCCCACGGCGTCCGGCAACTGATCTTCAGCTCCTCTGCCACCGTGTACGGCAGGCACGCCGCCCTCCCCTACCGGGAGGACGCCGAGACCGGCCCCTGCACCAACCCCTACGGCTGGACGAAGCTGTTCATCGAGCAGATCATCCGGGACTACGTCACCGCCCACCCCGATTTCTCCGCCGTGCTGCTGCGGTACTTCAACCCCGTGGGCGCTCACGAGAGCGGCCTCATGGGCGAGGATCCCCGTGATATCCCCAACAACCTCATGCCCTACATTGCCCGCGTGGCGGTGGGCACCCTGCCCTATCTCAACGTGTTCGGCAACGACTACCCCACCCCCGACGGCACCGGCGTCCGTGACTACATCCACGTCACCGATCTGGCCACCGGCCATATGGCCGCCCTGGACTACGCCGCGTCCCACACCGGCGTGGAGGTGTTCAATCTGGGCACCGGCACCGGCTACAGCGTGCTGGACATGGTACACGCCTTCTCCCGTGCCTGCGGCAGGGACATCCCCTACCGCATCGCGCCCCGCCGCAGCGGCGACATCGCCGCCTGCTATGCCGACGTCACCAAGGCCCACGAGGTGCTGGGCTGGCGCGCCCGTCTGGACATCGACGACATGTGCCGCAGCGCCTGGAACTGGCAGAGCCAGAACCCCAACGGCTACGAGGGCTGATCACCGCATAAAAAAAGAGACTGCTTTCGCAGTCTCTTTTTTGTCTTTATTCGGCGTCCTTGTCCCCGGAAGCCTCCTCAGCCTCCTGGGTCTCTTCGGCGATGGTCTCAGCCTCCGCCTCGGCGGCGGGAACCTTCTCCACCACCACCTTGCCGTCACGCAGCGTCACCTTGGCGGTGTCGCCGGACTTCAGGGTGCCCTCCAGCATCTGCTCGGCCACGGCGTCCTCCACGGTGTTCTGGATGGAACGGCGCAGGGGACGTGCGCCATACTCGGCGTCGAAGCCGTCCTTGGC
>CAKTZN010000182.1 GCA_934635545.1 uncultured Oscillospiraceae bacterium
ACGGCGTAGTTGATCTTGCTGAGGTTGCCCATGGCGGGCATCATCATACCGGCATAGGCCTGTGCCGCCGTGGCGGCATCCCGGTATGCGCCGTTGAGGACGGTGAACTGGTCAATGGCCTTTTTCTCATGGTTAAAGACCTTGACTACCTTCTGCCCCTCGATCATCTCCTCGATATAGCCGTTCACGGCGCCCAGCGCCGTCTGCTGGCGCTGGAAGTTGACACGGCTGCGCCCGCCGATGACCTTGACCACCACGCCCATCAGGGCCAGAAACCCAAAGGTAATCAGCGTCAGGAGCGGGTTGAGAATGATCATCATCAGCACCGTGCCCAGGAAGGTCAGTACATTGGAGATGATGCTGGCAAAGCTGCTGTTGAGCATCTCCGACACGGTGTCGATGTCGTTGGTGAAGCGGCTCATCAGGTCGCCGGACTGGTGCTGGTCATAGTAGCGCACCGGCAGCGCCTGCAGATGGTCGAACAGATCCTGTCGGATGGCGGCTACCGTCCGCTGGGCCACATGCACCATGATGCGGGCGTAGGCAAAGGAGCAGATGGCGCTGAGGGCGAACAGGCCGCCCATCACCAGCAGCATCCGGAACAGTCCCGGGAAGTCACCGGGGAGGATATAGTCGTTGAGCAGCGGCTTGAGCATATAGCTGGAGGCCACGCTGCCGGCGGAGCTGGCGATCAGGCAGATCGCCACCACCACCAGGGCACCCTTGTAGCGCCCCACGTAGTGCATCAGCTTTTTGAAGGTGGCCTTCATATTCTTGGGGCGCTGGTAGCCGTGGCCGTTGGGGCCGTGGCCATGGCCGCCCTGTGTCCGCTTGTTGTCAGCCATCGATGCTCACCCCTTCCTGCTGGGATTCATAGACCTCGCGGTAGATGCTGCAGCTCTCCAGCAGCTGCGCGTGGGTGCCCTGTCCCACGATGTGGCCGTCGTCCAGCACCAGGATCATGTCGGCATCCTGTACCGAAGTGATGCGCTGGGCGATGATCAGCTTGGTGGCGTCCGGCAGTGTCTCCCGCATGGCGGCGCGGATCTTCGCGTCGGTGGCGGTGTCCACCGCGGAGGTGGAGTCGTCCAGGATCAGGATCTTCGGCCGCCGCAGAATGGCGCGGGCGATGCACAGACGCTGCTTCTGGCCGCCGGAGACATTGGTGCCGCCCTGCTCGATATGGGTGTCGTAGCCGTCCGGCATTTTCTCGATGAACTCGTCGGCGCAGGCGATGCGGCAGGCCTGCCGGATCTCCTCGTCGGTGGCGTCCTCACGCCCCCAGCGGAGGTTCTCACGGATGGTGCCGGAGAACAGTGTGTTCTTCTGCAGCACCATGGCGCAGCCGTCACGCAGCGCCTCCATGGTGTAGTCCTTTACGTTGCGGCCGCCCACGTAGACGGCACCCTCGTTTACCTCGTACAGACGGGGGATCATGCTCACCAACGTGCTCTTGGCGCTGCCGGTGCCGCCCAGAATGCCCACGGTCATGCCGCTGGCAATGTGGAGGTCAATATCCGACAGGTTCCAGGCCTCCGCTGTAGGATGGTATTTGAAGTACACGTGGTCGAAGCGGATGTCACCGTTTTCCACGGTCAGCGCCGGATCGGCCTGCGCGTCGGTGATCTCGGGCACCTCCTCCAGCACCTCCCGAATCCGCTTGCCGCAGGCGATGGCGCGGGTGAGGATCATCAGCACCATGGATACCATCATCAGGGACATTAGGATCTCGCTGGCATAGGTGAAAAAGGCCATCAGATCGCCGGAGAGCAGCGTACCCGCCGCCACGTCATGGCCGCCCAGCCACATGATGGACACGATGGTGCCGCCCATCAGCAGGATCATCACCGGCATGAACATCACCACGAAGCCGAAGGCGCGCTCGGAGGTCTGGCGCAGATGGTCGTTGCGCCGGCGGAACTTCTCCGTCTCCTCGTCCTCGCGGACAAAAGATTTGACCACCCGCACGGCGTTCAGATTTTCCTGCACCACCAGATTCACCTGGTCGGTGGCGTTCTGCAGGGCGGTAAAGAACGGTCCCACATAGCGGATAACGATGACCACGGCGATGATCAGCAGCGGCACCACCACCAGAAAGACCTGGCTGAGATCCAGACTGATCTCCAGCGCCTTGATGAGCGCCGTGATCAGCATCACCGGCGCCCGCACGCACATCCGCATCCCCATGAACAGCGTCATCTGCACCGAGGAGACGTCGTTGGTCAGGCGGGTGATGAGGGACGCGGTGGAAAAGTGCTCGATGTTGGCAAAGGAAAAGCGCTGTACCTGCTCGTATTCCGCCTGCCGCACCTGCGCGCCGAAGCCCATGGAGGCTTTGGCGGCAAACACCGCGGCGCCCACGCCGCCAGCCAGTGCCAGCAGCGCCAGGATCAGCATTTTCAGCCCCATCAGCAGGATATAGCTCCGGTTGCCGGAGGCGATGCCCACATCGACGATGTCACTCATGACCTGGGGCAGCTCCAGCTCCAGTACCGCCTCGGCCACGGAGCAGGCCACGCCCAACAGGATCCATTGGCGATAGCCCTTTGTAAAGGGATAAAAGGTTTTCATTCGGTGTCCTCCTCGCTGAGATTGTCCGCCACCCGCAGCAGCAGCCGGCGCAGCGTCTCCTTCTCCTCCGGGGAGAAGCCCTGCCCGGCCTGCTGGTTCACCTGCTGCGCGATGGCGCAGAACTGTTCATAGAACTGCCGCCCCGCGTCAGTCAGCGCCAGAATGCGGCACCGGCCGTCCTTGTCGCTGGTCTGCCGCTGCAGCAGCCCCTTCTCCTCCAGCCGCCCTACGATCCCACTGGCGGTGGAGGGCTTTACCATCAGGTGCTCCTCCAGCATTCGCTGGTTGACCGCCTGATCCGCCTCCTGTAAAAAGGTCAGCGTCCGGCACTGCATGGGGGATACGTCGTACTGCCGCAGCATCCGGGTCATCAGCCGGTGCATCTGGTGGTCGCAATAGCCCATCAGCATCCCGATCTGTGTGGCCTCATGAATATCCCGGCACCTCATGGCAACCCCTCCTTTGTCGCGAAAATTTTAAATATTTAGCATGCTAAAAATTAGCACGCTAAATACTACCACAGACATTTTGAATCGTCAAGAGGAATTCGCCCGCGGCGCTGTGAACAATTTGTGAATTGTTTGTCACACTCGTTGACATCCGCCCCTTGCCGTTGTATAGTAGCATCAGACAAAGAAAGTATCGTTTTTTCACATTGTTATTCTCTCTCCTTTCATGAAAAAACCGGGGCTGTGCTTCAGCCCCGGCTTTTTTGCGTTATTCCGCCTTTTCGATAGCGAACGCGCCGTTCAGCACCAGATATGTCTGGGGCGCGTCCCGCATCAGGCTCCACAGCCCCGCACCCTGTAAGCCGTTTTCCGCCGCCAGACGGAATTTGGCAAGGCTGGAACGGGCATCCTCGAACCACACCTCGTGGACGGTACCGGTCTCCGCCGTATACCGGAACCAAGGGGACTGGGCCGTTTCATCGTACCGGATCTCCGCGCCGTACCGCCGGGCCAGCGCCAGCGCCTCCTGCGGCGACAGGGAGGGCGCGCGGGTGATGCCCTGCCGGAAGGGCAGCGGCCAGTCGTAGCCGTAGGTGGGTACACCCAGAAAGATCTTCTCCCGAGGGATCTCCGTCAGCGCGTAGTCCAGCACCCGCCGCACCTGGGGCATGGGGGCCACCGCCATAGGCGGCCCGGCGGTATAGCCCCACTCATAGGTCATCAGCAGCACGCCGTCGGCCGCCCGGCCCAGGGCGGCATAGTCGTGGCCCTCGTAGAGCAGGCCCTTCTGTCCGGCGCTGGATTTCGGCGCCAGCGCCACGATCACCGGCCAGCCCAGCGGGTTCAGCCGCTGCCGCAGGGCCGCGATGAAGGCGGCGTAGGCCGCCGCCTGACGGCCCTCCAGATACTCGAAGTCCACGTCCAGCCCCTGATAGCCCTTTTCCGCCATGTTGGCGGCAATGGCGTCGATCAGCGCCGCCTGTGCCGCCTCGTTTTCCAGCAGCGCCCCGCCCAGCCGGCTGTCGAAGCGGCCCTCCGCCGTCAGGGTGGACAGATGCATCCATAGCCGGGCCTGATATTCCGCCGCCGCGGCCAGCATCCAGCCGTCGTCAGGGATCACCAGACCGCCCGCCGCCGTGATGCCGTAGGTAAAGGGCGTCAGATATGTCATGTAGGGCAGCAC
>CAKTZN010000183.1 GCA_934635545.1 uncultured Oscillospiraceae bacterium
CCAGCTCCGGCCACTTCATCGTGCTGCGCGGCGTGGAAAACGGAAAGATACTGGTGGCCGATCCCGCCAGCTATACCCGAAGCCAGCAGACATGGGATCTATCCATCATTCTGAATGAAGCCAGTGGCCGTGCCGGCGCCGGTGGGCCGCTCTGGATCATTGGATAATTTTTCTTGCTTTTGCAGTGATACCCCTTTATAATAAAGGGGTATCATAAAGGGGTATCATAAAGGGGTATCATAAAGGGGTATCAACAGGAGGACTAACAATGGCTTTACCCATCAATGTAACGGACTTGATCAATCGCAGAGTGGTGGAAAGTGCTCGTGTGGAATACAAGCGTGACTGGAATCCAGAAACGATTCTGCATTCCATCTGTGCATTTGCAAATGACATTGATAATTGGGGTGGCGGTTATATCATCATTGGCGTCGAGGAAGAGAACGGCATGCCGAAACTGCCGGTCACTGGGCTTAAAAAGAGTTCTATTGATCGCATCAATAAGGAACTTTTGCAGAAGTGCAATCTAATTGAACCGCGCTATATTCCTGTGGTCGAGCAGACTACCTATGCAGGTGCTGACATTATCGTGCTGTGGATTCCGGGTGGAGATGCCCGTCCCTATAAATGCCCAGTTGCATTTCCAACGGAAAAGTCCGCAAAATCAGAAAAGGCATACTATATTCGTAAGCTCTCGAACACTATCCGAGCAAATCAGCTTGAAGAAAAAGAACTGTTTATGCTTGCGAACAATGTCCCCTTTGATGATCGTGCAAATATGACTGCCAATGTTGAGGATATGCGTACCAGCTTGATCTCAGAATACCTCTATGCTGTGGGCAGCGACCTCTATAGCGATTCCCTCAAGCGGCCACTGGTGGAGTTGGCTTACGATATGCGTTTGATTGGAGGCCCCAGCGAATTGCGTAAGCCGTTGAATGTCGGACTGATGTTTTTCAATGAGCGTCCTGATGAGTTTTTTGGCTATGCAAGAATTGAGGTCGTCGATAAGCCTGATCCTACAGGCGTTGGCATGACAGAAAAAGTCTTTTCAGGCCCGCTTGACCGTCAACTGCGCGATGCACTTAGTTATATTCAAAATTATATTATTAAGGAAAAGATCATAAAAGTAGCCGGTCGTGCGGAGGCAGAACGTATTTATAACTACCCCTACGCAGCGGTAGAAGAGGCTCTGTCAAATGCGGTCTATCACAAGTCATATCAGATTGGCGAACCTATCACTGTTTCAATTACACCGGATAAGATGGAAATTACAAGTCTTCCCGGCCCGGATAGAACGATTTCTTCCGAGGACATTGCCAACCGCAAAATGGTATCGCGCCGATATCGAAACCGCCGGATCGGTGATTTTCTGAAGGAGCTAAAGCTTGTAGAAGGGCGAAACACAGGTATCCCCACGATTCTTCACGCAATGAGGCAGAACGGTTCTGACCTTCCGGTATTTGAAACAGATGATGACCGGACCTATCTCACAGTGATACTCCCTGTTCAGAAGTCCTTTTTGAAAAAGAACCATGCTGTTCGCAAACCAATTAGAAGCGCGCGTCGAAAAAGTACTGCTGAAATAAAGCGCTTACTACTTGAGGTTCTTATGCAGGAGGGCGAAATGTCTGCGAAAGCTCTCGCTGCGGCGTTGGGCTATACAAAGATAACGGATGCTTTTCGGAAAGCAGAACGAGAACTGCTTGATGCTGGCGAGATAGAATATACAGAACCGCACAACCCCCGCAGCCGCACACAGAAGCTTCGAGTTGTCACCCCTGTGCACACCTCTGATAACGTATAAAGAAAATAAAAACTAATAAGTAGAGCTGTATCAAACCTATCGTTCGATGCGGCTCTACTTCTTTGGTAGGAGAACTAAATGTGAGTAAACCAAATGATTATGACACCTATATCATCCCGCCCAATTTTATTGAGGGCGGGACTTTTTTCGGTGGGCTGCTGAAGCTCCGCAACACAGCCGAGGCACTGGTTATCGTGCTGGCTATCGGCATACCGGTGTTCTCGGTGTCCGCTCTGACGTTGACTGCCAAGATCATCATTCTGTGCCTGACTGCGCTGCCGCTGGGCATCATCGCACTGGTGGGTATCAACGGCGAAAGTCTGTCCTCGTTTATCTTCCTTGTCCTGAAATACCTCCATAACCGCCGCGTTATTACACGCAATGAGGAGGAGCAGGGCAAGCGGAAGAAACGGAAAAAGCGCAAGGCCAAGGGCGGCGACACCGCGCCCAAGTACATCAATCCCGTGGCGGAGTACCTGCCCGTGGAGAAGATCGAAAACGGCATCATCTACACACGGGATCACCGCTACCTGAAGATCGTTGAGGTCGTACCTATCAACTTCCTGCTGCGCAGCGCCAGAGAACAGCGGAACATCATCTATTCGTTTATCTCGTTCCTGAAGATCAGCCCGGTCAAAATGCAGATCAAGGTCATTGCCAAGCGTGCCGACCTGAACCGGCACAGGGAGATCGTGCAGCAGGAGATGGCGCAGGAGACCGATGAAAACTGCCGCTTGCTGCAGCAGGACTATCTGACGCTCATTGACCGGATCGGCGCACGGGAAGCCACTACGCGCCGTTTCTTCATGGTATTTGAATATGAGGCGTGGGCAGGCCGGAAACGCGGCAACGAGGAAGAGGATGCCATCGCCTCCCTGCAAACGGCGGCCCGTACCGCGGTCAATTATCTCAAGCAATGCGGCAACGAGGTGCTGATCCCGGAAAACGATGATGAATTCACAGTCGATACGCTTTATCACCTGCTGTGCCGCAACGGCACCATGTCGCTGCCGGATCGCGTCCGGCAAATCATTGCCCAGTACAAGGAAAAGGGGCTGGAGTCCGAGATCGACGCCATTCCCTGTACGGAGTTCTTTGCCCCTGACAGCATCGACTTCACCAACGGGCGGCATATCTGCATTGATGGGCTCTACTATTCCTATCTGCTGGTGCCATCCACCGGTTACAAGGCACAGGTGCCGGCTGGCTGGCTGTCCCTTATCGTCAACGCCGGGGATGGCATCGATCTGGATATGTTCATCAGCCGCCAGCCGAAAGCCCGCATGGTGCAACGACTGGGGCAGCAGCTCCGTATCAACCGCAGTAAGATCAAGGACGCCAGCGATACCAACACGGACTTTGATGATCTGGACGGTGCAATCCGCAGCGGATACTTCCTGAAGGAAGGGCTGGGAAACAACGAGGACTTCTATTACCTGAACCTGCTGATCACGGTAACAGCTCCCACAGTGGATGAACTGGAATGGAAGGTCAATGAGATGAAAAAGCTGCTCATGTCCCGCGATATGGACGTGTGCAGCTGCGCCTTTCATGAGGAGCAGGCGTTTCTCTCCTCGCTGCCGCTGGTCAGCATGGAAAGGCACCTCTATGAGCGTTCCAAGCGCAATGCACTGACCACCGGTGTGGCAAGCTGCTACCCTTTTACGTCCTATGAGCTGAGTGATGAAAACGGTATTCTGTTCGGCCTGAACAAGTACAACAACTCTCCGGTCATTATCGACATCTTCGATTCCAAGGTCTATAAAAACGCCAACATTGCCGTGTGCGGCACCAGCGGCGCGGGCAAGACCTTCCTGATCCTGCTGATGGCACTCCGCATGCGGCGCAAGGGCATACAGGTTTTCATGCTGGCGCCCCTGAAAGGCCACGAGTTCCACCGTGCCTGCGTCAACACAGGCGGTGAGTTCATCAGTATCTCCCCCGCCTCCAAGAGCTGCATCAATGTGCTGGAGATCCGTAAGGTAGACAAGTCCGTGGAAGAAATGCTGGATGGTCCCGGCATCGAACGCTCTGAGCTGGCTGCCAAAATCCAGAGGCTTCATATCTTCTTCGCCCTGCTGATCCCCGATATGTCCTATGAGGAAAAGCAGCTTTTGGATGATGCCCTGATCCGCACCTATGCACAGAAAGGCATTACCCACGACAACACCTCTCTCAGTGATCCGGATAACCCCAACGTTTACCGCAAGATGCCTGTGCTGGGCGACCTCTACGATGTTCTGAAGGAGGAAAGCGACACCAAGCGCCTTTCCAACATCATCAACCGCTTCGTACACGGCTCGGCCAGTACTTTCAACCAGCAGACCAATGTAAATCTGGACAACAAGTTCACGGTGCTGGACATCTCGGAACTCAGCGGCGATCTGCT
>CAKTZN010000184.1 GCA_934635545.1 uncultured Oscillospiraceae bacterium
AGCTCGTCGTCAAACGCCATGCAGAGGTTCCGCAGGCGAATCAACTCTTTGGACATTTATCCTCCCCCGTTCATAAAAAAGATTTTTTCGCCTCTTCTCTCTGTACTCACCGAGGGCCTGACTGGCCTGTATTTTTCGTTGAAATTTGGCATGCCGCAAACGGCAACACCACTATATATAAAAAGGGGGGAAATGTCAATATAAATCGAAAAAAGTTGGGGCCGGAACCGGCCATGCCCCTCAGTCTGCCGAAAAAGCTTCGCAGAATTCGCCGCCCGCAATGGCGGCGAATAAATCGGATCATTTTTTGACGCGACATGTGCGTGGCAAAAAATACTTTGCGCGGAGAGAGTGTTTTTCCGCTCATTTATGAGCGGAAAAGCGCGGGTCGGAGCGATTTCTTTATTTGTCAAAAAAGGGCTATTGCCCTTTTTTGACAAGCTGAGGGACGGCCAAGGGCCGTCCCTGCGGGCTTATGAAAATGTGCGGAGCTGCCCGGCCAGCCGTCCGCTGCTCCAGGCCCATTGCAGGTTGTACCCGCCGCAGTCGCCGTCGATGTCCAGCACCTCGCCGCAGGCGTAGAACCCCGGCACCAGGCGGCTCTCCATGGTGCGGGGATCGAACTCGTCGCAGCGCAGTCCGCCCGCCGTCACCTGCGCCTGATCGAAGCCGCACACGCCGCTGACGGGCAGGGCAAAGCCCTTCGCCTGTGCCGCGATCCGCCGCAGGTCGCCGTCGGATAGATCGGCGGCCCGCTGGTTGGTGAAGCCCGCCGCCTTGCACACCATCTGGCCCAGACGGCTGTGGAGCGCCCCGGTCAGCAGCGTGCCCGCTTCCCGGTCACCGGCGCTATCACGCCGCTGCCGCAGCCAGTCCAGCGCCTCCTGCGGCTCCCAGTCGGGGAAAAGATCCAGCGTCACCGTCAGGCCGTCGCCGCCTGTGGCGGCGGCGCGGGAGATGTCGAAGATCACCGGGCCGCTGACGCCGTACTCGGTGAACAGCACCTCGCCCCGGTTTTGCGCCAGCACCTCGCCGCCCCGGCGGATGGTCACCGCTGCCTCCGCCTTCACGCCCTTCAGCGCACGGGGATAGGTGGGATCGGTCCTGATCTGCACCAGGGAGGGATACAGGGCCGTGCGGTGGTGGCCCAGCCCCTTGGCCAGTTGATAGCCGTCCATGACGCCGCCCACCTTGCCGCCTGCCGCGCCGCCCGCCGCCAGGATCACCCGGTCGGCGGCGAATTCCTCGCCGGATTCGGTACGAACGAGAAAGGTATTGCCTTTTTCCTTGATGGCCGTCACCACGCAGCCGGTGCGCAGGTCGATGCCGCTGTTCTCCAGGGCGAAGCGCAGCACGTCCAGCACGCTGCCCGCCATGTTGCTGAAGGGATATACCCGCCCGCTGTCCTCCGCCGTGGTGAGCAGTCCCAGTCCGGCGAAGTACAGCAGCGTGCTTCCCACGTCGAAGGCCGCCAGCGCGTGGCGGCAGAAGTCCGGCGTCTCCCCGTGATAGTGGCTGGGGGAGACGTGGTGGTTGGTGAGGTTGCACCGGCCGTTGCCGGTGGCCATCAGCTTGCGGCCCACGCGGCCCTGCCGCTCCAGCAGCGTCACGGCGTGGCCGTTCTCCGCCGCCGTCAGCGCCGCCATCATCCCGGCGGCGCCGCCGCCGATTACCAGCACCCTCATCGCTGTCCCTCCAGCCGCTTCCGGGTCAGATAGCCCTCCAGCATCAGCGAGGCCGCCACCGCGTCCACGGTCTTCTTCCGCTGCCTGCCGTTCTTGCCGTTGTTGAACAGGATGGCGTGGGCCTCCACGGTGCTGCGCCGCTCGTCCCACAACGTGACGTTCAGCCCCGTGGCCTCCCGCAGGGTGTCGGCATAGGCGGCGCACTTCTCTGCACGGGGCCCCAGGGTGCCGTCCATGTTCTTGGGATAGCCCAGCACCAGCTCTGTCACGCCGTGCTCCTGCACCAGGCGGCAGATCTCCGCCGTCACCACGTCGGCCTTGCGGCTGTCGATAACGGTGGAGTACCCCGCCAGCGTGGCGGTGGCGTCGGAGATGGCCACGCCGGTGTGGGCGTCGCCGTAGTCGATGGCCATGATCTTCATAGGGAAAAACCTCCTGATGGGGGAAATATTCCTGTCTATCATACCTCGTTTTCCGCGATTTCGCAACAGGGAAAAGAGAAGGGGAGAGGATGGTTTCCGTCTTGACATCTGCCGGAAAACGGGTATAATAAAGGCAAGGGTACTGCACCGCAGAGCGGTTTGACCCGGATTGTGAATTAATGTTTCTTATTCAAGAAAACCGTCACTTTGCCGAGTGGCGGTTTTCGCGTTTGATCCTCAATGTAAAGACGAATCCAAACAAATGAAAGGTCAACGTAACAGGCATGATATCACCTCCTTCCGGAGGAGATCAGGCCAACCGCCCCGCAATGTTTATGCAATACCCTTGCAGGAACAAGTGTAGCATATGAACAGAATTTTGTCAATGTAAAACACCGGCGCGCCAACACCCCAAAAATCTCCGCAAAATCACGCAAAAAGAGGTTGACCTTCTCAAAAAAGTATGCTATAGTGGACATTACCTGTGAGTGGGTGTTTTCTTTTTGCGCGCTTTTTCGCTTTGGGCGCGCCGGAGGAGCAGCCGCGACAGCAGGGAGGCAAACGGGTGTCCCCACAGGGGAATACCTAATCTAATAAGGAGGTGCCGTTACATGCGCGTGAAAATCACTCTCAGATGCAACGAGTGCAAGCAGAGAAACTACAACACGATGAAGAACAAGAAGAATACCCCTGACAAGCTTGAGCTGAACAAGTATTGCCCCTTCTGCAGAAAGCACACCGTCCACACCGAGACGAAGTAATCGGAAGGAGAAACTACGATGGCTGAAGAAAAGAAAGTCAAGGATCGCGGCCGCTGGTTCCGCGAAATGAAAAGCGAGCTGAAGAAGGTCGTGTGGCCCTCCGGCAAGGAGACGATGAAGAACACCGGTACGGTGCTGCTGTGCTCCCTGATCGTCGGCGCGTTCATTTGGATCTTCGATTGGGTCGCCCTCCAGGCGGTCCAGACATTGATCGGTCTGTTCGCGTAAGGAGCGGGCTATGGCTGACAATGCGAAGTGGTATGTGATCCATACCTATTCCGGCTACGAAAACGCGGTAAAGGCCGCCATCGAGAAGTCTGTGACCAACCGCCATTGCGAGGACATGGTCCTGCGCATGGAGATCCCCATGGAGACCGTGACGGAAGTGACCGAATCGGGCGTCATGAAGGAAGTGGAACGCAAGGTGTTCCCCGGTTATGTGCTCATCAAGATGGTGCTGACCGACGAAACGTGGCACATCATCCGCAACATCCGCGGTGTTACCGGCTTTGTGGGCGAAGCCAACAAGGCCATCCCCCTCACCGATGAGGAGGTACGCCAGATGTCGCTGGAAAAGCACGAGATCGTGGTAAAGTACAACGTGGGCGAGACCGTGAAGATCACGGACGGCCCCCTGGCCAGCTTTACCGGTATCGTGGAGGAGATCGAGCCCGAGAAGAACAAGGTTCGCGTGGTGGTCTCCATGTTCGGCAGAGAGACGCCGGTGGAGCTGGAGCTCGACCAGGTGGAAGTCCTGTCCTGACGCGCGGCAGCATTCCGCGCAAGTGGGAGAGACGCAAGACTGTGCGTCTCGCCAAGAGCGGGTTCGGCACCCGGCCGGCCGCTACCACATTTTATTAAAGGAGGTGCCTTAAAATGGCACAGAAAGTCGTTGGTTATGTGAAGCTGCAGATCCCTGCAGGCAAAGCAACTCCCGCACCCCCCGTTGGCCCCGCTCTGGGTCAGCACGGCATCAACATTGCCGCCTTTACCAAGGAATTCAACGAGCGCACCAAGAATGACATGGGCCTGATCATCCCCGTGGTGATCACCGTCTATGCTGACCGTTCTTTCTCTTTCATCACCAAGACTCCCCCCGCTGCCGTCCTGATCAAGAAGGAATGCAACATCGAGTCCGGTTCCGGCGTGCCCAACAAGGAAAAGGTCGCCACCATCTCCAAGGCTTCCATCCAGAAGATCGCCGAAATGAAGATGCGCGATCTGAACGCTGCTTCCCTGGAAGCCGCTATGAGCATGATCGCCGGTACCGCCCGCTCCATGGGCGTTGTCGTCGGCGAGTAAGGAGGGTGTAACGATGTTTAGAG
>CAKTZN010000185.1 GCA_934635545.1 uncultured Oscillospiraceae bacterium
AGAAGTACTTCGAGGTGTGCTCCTGCTCCAATCTGGGCGACGCCCAGGCCCGCCGCCTGAAGATCCGCTACAAGGACGAAAGCGGCAAGATGCAGCTCTGCCACACTCTAAACAACACCGTGGTGGCGCCGCCCCGCATGCTGATCGCCTTCCTGGAGAACAATCTGCGCTCTGACGGCAGTGTGGTGATCCCCGAGGTGCTGCGGCCCTACATGGGCGGCAAGGCCGTGCTGGTCCCCAAGCATTAACAGTTTGTAATCGCGCATATATAACTCTTTGTATATAAGGAGTGTTACCTATGAAAAAGTTTATCGCGGAATTCAAGGAATTTGCCATGAAGGGCAACGTGGTGGACATGGCCATCGGCGTTGTCATCGGCGGTGCGTTCGGCAAGATCACCACCTCTCTGGTGAATGACGTGATCATGCCCCTTATCTCCCGCATCACCGGCGGCGTGGATTTCAGCGCGTGGAAATGGGTGCTGAAGGCCGCCGAGACTGCCGCCGACGGCACCGAGATCCCGGAGATCGCCGTCAACTTCGGCAACTTCATCGCCGTGGTGCTGGACTTCTTCATCATCGCGCTGGTGCTGTTCATGGTGGTCAAGGCCATCAACAAGCTGCGCAGCATCGGCAAGAAGCCGGAGGAGCCCGTTGAGGAAGCGGCGCCCGCGCCCACCAGCGAAGAGCTGCTGACGGAGATCCGTGACCTGCTGAAGGATAAGCAGTAATGGAACAGACGCTGCGCGACGGCCTGGCGGCGCTGGGTCTCCCCTGCTCCGCCGTGCCCCAACTGCTGGAGTTTTCCCGGCGGCTGCTGGAAAAAAATCAGGTCATGAACCTGACCGCCATCACCGAGCCAAAGGATGTGGCCACGCTGCACCTGCTGGACTGCGCCGCGCTGCTGACGCTGGCGGACTTCCGGGGCAAGTCGGTGGTGGACGTAGGCACCGGCGCGGGCTTCCCCGGCATGGTGCTGCGGATACTGGAGCCGGACTTCGATCTGACGCTGCTGGACAGTCTGGGCAAACGCATCGACTGGCTGCGGCAGACCTGCGATGAAATGGGCCTTGCCCGTGTGGACTGCGTCCACGCCCGGGCGGAGGAGTTCGCCGCGGCGCACCGGCAGAGCTACGATATCGCCACCTCCCGCGCCGTGGCGGCGCTGCCGCTGCTGTGTGAGCTGGCGCTGCCGCTGGTGAAGGTAGACGGCTGCTTCCTGGCCATGAAATCAGTGGACAGTGACGAGGAGATCGACAACGCCCGGGGCGCCATCGGCCAGTTGGGCGGAAAGCTCGAAGCCATCCGGGATTACACCATCCCCGGCACGGAGGTGACCCACCGCGCGGTGATCATCCGCAAGGTGAAGGACACCCCACCGCAGTTTCCGAGAAGCTGGGCGAGGATGAAGAAAGCACCATTGAAGTGAGGGGAGTTTCGCGCCCCGGCGCGACCTACTTTTGTCAACAGTGACAAAAGTAGGCAAAAGCACCGGAAGAAACCTCCGGTTTCTTCACTTCCGGGCGCGCTGCACCTCGAACCAGAATGTAAGTCCCCACCACACGTTCGCATAAGATTTCCTTTTTCGTTTTGATTAAAAGGATCGTCTCTGCTCCTGCGCCGCTGCCGCTAACATTCTCAACGGTAGAACTAACAGCGTTGTTCGGCGGCGCGATGTGGGCATCGCGCCCTACGAAATTCTATCGGCAATCGGTTTTAGGGCGGGGTGCCCTCGCCCCGCCGCCCGATAGACGCACAATGTCATTTTTCACACTATGCAGCAGCAATAGAAAGGCAAGGCAAAAAACTCATTAACACATTCAAACGAAAGGAGAACCCTTATGGGCAAGATCATCGCCGTGGTGTCCGGCAAGGGCGGCACGGGCAAAACATCCTTTACCGCCTGCGTGGCGCTGTCACTGGCCGCTATGGGCTACGAGACCCTGGCGCTGGACTGCGACATCACCCTGCGGAACCTTGACCTGGCCCTGGGCCTGTCCGACAGCGCGGCCATGGACTTCTCCGACGTGCTGGACGGCCGCTGCACCCTGGCGGAGGCCACGGTGCCCCACCGCAAATACCCCAAGCTGTCCCTGCTGGCCGCGCCCCTCGCGCCCCGGGACGAACGCTTCTCCGTTTCCGCCATGCAGGCGCTGGCCCGTGATATCCGTCAGCGGTACGACTACTGTCTGGTGGACGCCCCCGCCGGATTGGGCCAGGGCTTCACACTGGCCACAGCCATGGCCGACAGCGTGGTGGTGGTCACCACCACCGACCCCGCCGCACTGCGGGACGCCCAACGCACCGTTATGGAGCTGCGCGGCTTCCCGCCGGGACAGGTGCACCTGGTGGTGAACCGGGTACGCAAAAAAATGCTGAAGGCCCTTCATTCCACCATCGATGACGCCATGGACACGGCGGGCCTTCCCCTGCTGGGCGTCATCCCGGAGGATGGCGACATCCCCCTGGCTCTGAACCGGGGCATCCCCTTACGGGACATGAACTACTATGCCCAGCGGGCCTATGAAAACATTGCCAACCGCATCACCGGCGCACGGGTTCCCCTGATGCGCGCCCGGTGGTAACTGATACTATAAAGGAGTTGAACACGTATATGAACATCGCCTTGATCGCACACGACAACCGCAAAGAGCTGATGGTGCAGTTCTGCACCGCCTACTGCGGCATCCTGGCCCAGCACACCCTGTGCGCCACCGCCAATACCGGCAAGCAGGTGCAGGATGCCACCGGTCTGCCCGTGCACCGTTTCCTGACCTTTGAGAACGGCGGCGGCCAGCAGATCGCGGCCCGCATCGCCTATAACGAGATCGACATGGTGCTGTGCTTCGACGATCCCAACAAGCGCACCACCCACGAGGACATTCTGTATATCGCCAAGCTGTGCGACAAGAACAACATCCCCTTCGCCAGCAACGTGGCCACCGCCGAAATGCTGGTGCTGGGTCTGGCCCGGGGCGATCTGGACTGGCGCGACATCGTCAATCCCAAGACCAAGCCCTTCACGGCATGAAACCGGGAACTCCTTTCGGAGATTCCGTAGGGGCCGATGCCCACATCGGCCCGCCGTTTACCGGCAGGCTATCGTAAGTCGAACGGGCCGATGTAGGCATCGGCCCCTACAAAAACACGTTTCCCCATTCCCCGCATCCCCCACCCCGCAACAAAACAATAAGGAGAGAGAAAACATTGATACAGACTGCACTGAACTGGTTGTACGACAACCTCTATAACTACATGATCCCCGTCTGCGGCCTGTGCGTGCTGCGTGTGATCGTCGCTTTTCTGGAGCTGGGTCACATGAAGCGCCTGCGGGACAAGAAATTTGTATTCCGCAAGGTCAGCGTCCAGTACCGGGATATCGGCGCGTTCACGGGCCTGTTCATCGGCAGCGTACTGATCTGCCTGTTCCCCAAGCTGGGTCTGCTGTTCGCCGTGGTGGCGGCAGGTCTGACCGTTCTGGGCTATCAGATCGGCAAGCGCAAGGGCGACGAGGCCGACCGCATCTGGCAGGAGGTGGTCAACGAGTTGAGCGAAAGCGAGGACGCCCACAAGGTCAACGCCATCAGTGTAGAGAGCAACATCCACGGTCTCATCGACACGCTGGATGTGTTCGATAAGGAAGAAACCCCCGCCCCGGAGGAGCCTGCCGAAGCGGCAGCCGCTCCGGAAAGCGAAGAATAAAGAGAGGAAGATACCCCATGGAGAAAATGAAGCCCCGGACGCTATCCGGGTTTATGGAGCTGCTGCCCGCGCCCCAGCAGCAGATGGAGCGGATGATGGACATTCTCCGCAAGACCTATTCCCTGTACGGCTTTACCCCGCTGGATACCCCGCTGATCGAGGCCAGCGAGGTGCTGCTGGCCAAGGGCGGCGGCGAGACCGAGAAGCAGATCTACCGCTTCACCAAGGGCGACGCCGACCTGTCCCTGCGGTTCGACCTGACGGTGCCGCTGGCCAAGTATGTGGCGCTGCACTACAATGAGCTGAGCTTCCCCTTCCGCCGCTATCAGATCGGCAAGGTCTATCGCGGCGAGCGTGCCCAGCGTGGCCGCTTCCGGGAGTTCTATCAGGCCGACATCGATGTGATCGGCGACGGCAAGCTGGACATCACCAACGAGGCGGAGATCCCCGCCATCATCTACCAGACCTTTACCGAGCTGGGATTGAAGCG
>CAKTZN010000186.1 GCA_934635545.1 uncultured Oscillospiraceae bacterium
GCTCCGGGGCCAGGCGGTATGCCGCGCAGAACACCCGCACGCCGCATTCCGCCGCCAGCACCGAGGAAAAGCCCTTGGCGTATTCCAGGCTGCCGCAGGTGTAGCCGCCGCCGTGGAGATACAGCACCACGCCGCTGCGCCGCTGATCCTGGGGCATGATCCACGCCCCCTGAAAGCGCTGGAAATCGTGGCCCTTGGCCATGATCTCGCTCCGGTGCAGGGCGGTCATCAGCTCACCCAGCTTATCCTGCCCCTTCCGGCTGGCCTCCAGTGAGCAGCTCGTCATAATGGGCTTGAACAGATTCAGTTGTGCGCGGACACGCTTGGCGTGAAGCTCCATAGACCGTCGTTCCTTTGCTGAAAAATCATATTATAGTATTATAGCATTTGCGAAAGGCTTTGTAAATACACGCGCCTTAGCGCAGTCCCTTCACCCGCTTGCGCAGCAGGGGACAAAGCAGCGCCGTCACCGCGATCTTAATGGCGTCGCCCGGCAGAAAGGGGATCATTCCGGCCCATAAAAGGGCGGAAAGGGACATATTTTTCCCCATATAGCCGTTCAATATCAGCGCCATATAGGGCACGCCCACGGCGTACAGCACCGCAAGCCCCGCCGCGCAGGCCAGGGCGATGCGCAGGGGAGAGGTGCTCTTGCCGCTGATAGCGCCGATGATGGCTGCGGCGGGGATCAGTCCCAGCAGAAAGCCGAAGGTGGGCTGCAGCACATAGCCGAAGCCGCCGCCGGTGGTGAAGATGGGCAGGCCCATCAGCCCCAGCGCCACATAGACGCCCTGGCTCAGCGCGCCGCAGCCCGGGCCAAGCAGCACGCCCGCCATGGCGGTGAACAGAAATTGCAGCGTGATGGACGAAAAGCCCAGGGGGATCCGCAGAAACGCACCTGCCGCCGTCAGGGCGGCCAGCAGCGCGGTAAAGACCAGCTTGCGTGACGTCATGGCAACCGCCTCCTGTTTCAGGAAAAGAATGGAGACATGATACCCCGCTGACAGCGCTGCTGTCAAGGCGCTTGATGATTTTTTTACTTTACGGATGGGGAAAAAAGTGGTAATATGGGCCACGAACGAGAGGAGGCGACCCATATGGAGCAGCCGAAGATCTATCGCTATGACACGGTGGATTCTACCAATACCGTATGCAAGACGCTGGCCCGGGAGGGCGCCGCCGACGGCACCGCCGTCATCGCGGCCCGGCAGACGGCGGGCCGGGGCCGTATGGGACGGGGCTTCGAGTCGCCGGAGGGCCTGGGGCTGTATCTCTCCATGCTGTGGCGGCCTGTGGCGTCGCCGGAGGGCCTGCTGCCGCTGACGGCTATGGCCTCTGCCTCCGCCGCGCTGGCCATCCGCCGCGTCACCGGGGCGGATGTGCGGATCAAGTGGCCCAACGATCTGGCGCTGCACGGGAAGAAGCTGGCGGGCATCCTGACGGAGGTGACCCTTGCCGGCAGCGGCGTGGATCATGTGGTCATCGGCATCGGTGTCAATCTGCGGCAGCGGCCGGAGGATTTCTCGCCGGAGGTGGCAAAGGTGGCCACCTCCCTGGCGGCAGAGGGCTATGACGTGGATCAGACAGCGCTGGAGACGGCATTGGTGGACGCGCTGCGGCAAGCGTTCCGCCATCTGTGCGCGCCGGAGACGTATGTGGACGAATACCGGCAGCTATGCCTGAATCTGGGGCGTCAGGCCCGTATTTTACAGACGGGCGAGACGGTGACGGCCCTGGACATCGACGGGCAGTACGGCCTTGTGGTGCGGCATGAAAACGGCGCGGTGGAGACGCAGCGCTGCGGCGAGGTGTCGGTGCGGGGCCTGTACGGCTATGCGGAATAACCGGCCCGCAAGGGCGGGATCATACAAAAGAGGTGTTTTTCAAGTGAAGGAGTTTTTGGACCTGTTTCTGACGTTCGCCAAGGTGGGCGTCATGACCTTCGGCGGCGGCATGGCCATGCTTCCCATCTTACAGCGCGAGGTGGTGGAGAACAAGGGCTGGGCCACCGACGAGGAGCTGACGGACTATTTCGCCATCGGCCAGTGTACGCCGGGCATCATTGCCGTTAATACCGCCACCTTCATCGGCCAGAAGCGCAAGGGCATCTGGGGCGGCATCGTGGCCACCCTGGGCATCGTGTTCCCGTCCCTGCTCATCATCACGGCCCTGGCGGGGCTGATCATCAGCTTCTCCCATCTGGAGTGGGTGCAGAACGCCTTTGCCGGTATCCGCGTCTGCGTGTGCGTGCTGATCTTCAACGCCACGCTGAAGCTGTGGCAGGGCGCGGTGAAGGACGTGTGGGGCGCGCTGATTTTTGCGGCGGTGCTGGCGGCATCGCTGCTGACGGATCTGTCGCCGGTGCTGTTCGTGCTGGCGGCGGCCGTAGCGGGCATCATCATCCGTAACGTGGGAGGTGCCCGGAAATGATCTATCTGAAGCTGTTTTACGAGTTTTTCAAAACCGGCTTGTTCGCCATCGGCGGCGGTCTGGCCACGCTGCCCTTCCTGTCGGATATGGCCGACCGCACCGGCTGGTTCACCCAGGCCCAACTGGCGGACATGCTGGCCGTCAGCGAATCCACCCCCGGCCCGGTGGGCGTCAACATGGCCACCTATGTGGGCTTTGAGACATCGGGCATCCTGGGCGCGATCATCGCCACGCTGGGACTGGTGACGCCGTCTGTGATCGTCATTCTCATCATCGCCAGCTTCCTGAAGGCCTTCCGGGACAACCAGTATGTGGACGCCGCCTTCTACGGTCTGCGCCCCGCCTCCACCGCCATGGTGGCCTCCGCCGGTATCGGCGTGGTGCTGCTGAGCCTGGTGGATACCTCCGCCTCCGGACTGGATTTCTTCCGCTGGAAGGAGCTGGCCCTGGCGGCGGTGATCCTGGTGCTGACCCGCTGGGTGCCCTTCACGAAGAAGCTGCACCCCATCGTGTTCATCGCGGCGGCCGCTGTGGTGGGCGTGGTGTTCCATTTCTGAGCCAATGAGAAAAGCGTACCTTATGCTTTTGATAAGGTACGCTTTTTCTTTGTGTGAAGTGTCAAAATGCCCATTTTTACGACGGAATTGTTAGGGTATTTGTCAGTTGTAATTTATTTCCCGGCGGGTTATGATAGAAGCAAACTATTATAAGGAGGACTATTCCCATGGAGCAGTTGAAGGAACGCATCCGCCGTGAGGGCAAGGTGCTGCCGGGTAATATCATCAAGATCGACGGATTTCTGAATCACCGGGTGGACACCAAGCTGTTGGGCGATATCGCGGACGAATTTGCCAAGTATTTCGATACCAGCAAGGCCACGGTGGTGCTGACCGCCGAAGCCAGCGGTATCGCACTGGCCACCGTGTGTGCCGAGCGGTACGGCGTTCCCATGCTGTTTGCCAAGAAGGCCAAGAGCGACAACATCGAAAGCGGCCTGATCCAGAGCGAGATCTTCTCCTATACGTATAAGAAAAAGGTCACCCTGCTGGTGTCTCAGGAGTGGCTCAGCGAGAATGACCGGGTGCTCATCATCGATGACTTCATGGCCAACGGCTACGCCATGGGCGGCCTGGTGGACATTGTGAGAAAGGCCGGCGCCCAGCTGGTGGGCATCGGCGTGGCGGTGGAAAAGGGCTTCCAGGGCGGCGGCGACAAGTTCCGCGCCATGCCGGATATCCCCTATAAGGCCCTGGCCGTCATTGAATCCGCCGACGAGAACGGCATTATCTTCCGAGAGGACGACTGACATGAAGAAAGTTCTGGTTCTGGATTTCGGCGGCCAGTATAACCTGCTGGTGGCCCGCCGCGTCCGTGAGTGCGGCGTGTACTGCGAGATCAAGTCCTTCCGCATGTCCATGGAGGAGATCCGCGCCTTCGCACCCGACGCGCTGATCTTCACCGGCGGCCCTGCCACCGTGTTTGAGCCCAACGCTCCCATGGTGGACAAGGCGCTGTTTGAAATGGGCATCCCCGTGCTGGGCATCTGCTACGGCGAGCAGCTGATGATGCACCTGCTGGGCGGCCAGTGCCGCAAGGCGGAGACCCGTGAATACGGCAAGGTGGAGCTGACCCACAAGGAATCTCCGCTGTTTGACAATGTGCCGGAGAAGGCCATCTACTGGAT
>CAKTZN010000187.1 GCA_934635545.1 uncultured Oscillospiraceae bacterium
GGCGATGTGGGCATCGCCCCCTACGCCTGACTATCCGAAATGCTCCTTTTCTCTACTATACCCCAAAACTTCCCGGTTTACTCCCGCACCATAGCCAGGGTCAGGCACATCACGTCCGCCGCGCCGGCGGCCTTCAGGACACGGGCGCACTCGCCCAGGGTGGCGCCGGTGGTGCAGATGTCGTCCACCAGCAGCAGACGCTTTCCCGCGAACTGCTCCGGCGACACCGCCTCATACACGCCCAGCACGTTGGCCCGGCGCTCCGCCGCGTCGTGGATGCCGGACTGGGGCGGGTTGTCCACCACCTTCCGCAGCGTCTCCAGCGGCATCACATGCCAGTCCACGCACACGCTGCCGGTGAGATACCGGGCCTGGTCGAAGCCCCGCTTTTTCAGCCGCTTCTTGCTGACCGGCACCCACGTCACCGCGTCGAACTCGCCGCTGTACTGCTCCGCCGCCGTCTCGGCCATCATGCGGCCGAAGCAGTCCAGCCCGTGGAGCTTTCCGTGGAATTTGTAGTCCAGAATGGCCTTGCGCACGCTGTCCTCGTAATAGAGCGGTGCGGCGCACCGGCCAAAGTCCGCCCCGTACCGCACCCGGTCACACCGGGGCAGCGTGTCACTGCAGGGCTGGCACAGCAGGGACTTCCTGTCCACGCCTCTGCCGCAGAAGGGACACCTCCGGGGGAAGAATACCCCCAGCAGATCCCGGCTGATCTTGTTCAGTTCGTCATTAAAGCCCATGGCTCATTGCCTCCTCCCGCAGTCTCCGCCGCAGGCCGCTGTAACGGCGCTGCTGCCTGTCGTTGGCCGCCATCTGGCCGGGGGCCACGTCGTCGCCCACCAGCACCAGCAGCTCACGGGCGCGGGTGATGGCGGTGTACAATACGCCCCGCACCATCAGCGCCGGGGCCACCGCCGCCGACACCAGCACCACGCAGCGGTATTCGCTGCCCTGGGCCTTATGTACCGTCATGGCGTAGGCCATGTCCAGTTGATTCAGCAGGTCGGCGGTGTATACGCAGGTGCGGTCGTCAAATTGAATGGTGATCAGCTCACCGGAGGGGTCGATCTCCCGGATTACCCCCACGTCGCCGTTGAAGATCCCGGCCCCCATGGAGCCGTCGTCCTTCTCCCATACCACGTCGTAGTTGTTGCGGGTCTGCATGACCCGGTCGCCCTCCCGGAACACCATGTCGCCCCAGGGCTTCTGGTGCTTTCCGGCGGCGGGCGGGTTCAGCGCCGCCTGCAGGGCCCGGTTCAGATTCACCGTGCCGCACGCGCCCTTCCGGGTGGGGGACAGCACCTGGATCTGATCCGCCGGGATGCCCATGTTGTCCGGCAGCCGCTGCTGGCACAGCTCCACCACCGTCTGCACCAGCCGGTCGGGTGCGCGGCGGCACAGGAAGAAAAAGTCGTTCTGGGTGTTTTTCAGCTCCGGCGGACGGCCTGTGTTCACCGCGTGGGCGTTGCGGATGATGGCGCTCTTCTCCGCCTGGCGGAAGATCTCCGTCAGGGATACGGCAGGCACCACGCCGCTGCGCAGCAGATCGCCCAGCACGTTGCCCGCGCCCACGGAGGGGAGCTGATCCGGGTCGCCCACCATCACCAGGCGGCAGCCGGGCCGCATGGCCCGCAGCAGCGACGCCATCAGCTCCAGATCCACCATGCTCATCTCGTCCACGATGACGGCGTCGGCCTCCAGCGGCTCCTTCTCGTTCTTGCGGAAGGTCACCTCGCCGGTCAGCTCGTTCCAGCTCATGCCCAGGCAGCGGTGGATGGTCTGTGCCTCCTTGCCGCAGAGCTGGCTCATCCGCTGGGCGGCGCGGCCCGTGGGCGCCAGCAGCACGGTGTCCAGGCCCATCCGCTCGAACAGCGTCACGATGCCCCGCACTGAGGTGGTCTTGCCGGTGCCGGGGCCGCCGGTCAGCAGCAGCACGCCCCGCTCCGCCGCCAGCGCCACGGCGCGGCGCTGCTCCGGGGCATAGGCGATGCCCTGCCGCTTTTCGATGTCGTCGATGATCCGGTCCACGTTCCGGCCGCAGTCCCAGTCGTCGCCACAGGCGGCGGCCAGCCGTTTGGCCACATAGACCTCCGCCTCGTACATCCGCCGCAGATAGCAGCCCTCCACGTTGGCGATGGGCTTGCACACCACGGCGAAGCGCTCACACAGGTCGTCCAGCGCCTTTTCCGCCGTCTCCTCCGTGACGCCGATCAGCTCCATGGTGGCGGCGATCAGCTTGGGCCGGGGCAGGAACACATGGCCGTTGGACAGGTTGTGGTTCAGCTCGTACAGCACCGCCGCCTCAGCCCGGCAGGGGGCATCCCCGTCAAAGCCCATGGACAGGGCGATCTCGTCGGCGGCGGCGAAGTCCACGCCGCACCGCTCGTCGGTGAGGAGATAGGGGTTGTCCTTCAGCTTTTCCAGCGTCTCGTCGCCATAGGCGCGCAGAAGGCTCATGGCCAGCGTCACCGGCAGGTCATAGCGGCTGAGGAATTCCATCACCCGCCGCAGGCCCGTCAGGCTGCGGAAGGCGGCGGAGATCTCCATGGCCTTCTTGGATGTGATGCCCTTCAGGGTGGACAGCTTCTCCGGCTCCTCCTCGATGATCCGCAGGGTGTCGGCGCCGAAGCGATCCACCAGCCGGGCGGCGGTGGCAGGCCCCACGCCCTTCAGCACGCCGGAGGAGAGATAGCACACGATGCCGTCCTCATCCTGGGGCATGCGGCGCTCCACCAGCTCGGCGGTCATCTGCACACCGTAGGTGGGGTGGTTGACCCACACGCCGGTGACGGTCATGCTCTCGCCGGCGGCGGCAAAGGGGATGCAGCCCACCACCGTTACCACCTCGCCCTGGTCGGTCAGCAGGCTCAGCACCGTATAGCCGTTTTCCTCGTTCTGGAACACCACGTTTTCCACAGTGCCCTCAATGGTACTGCGTTCCCCCATGGGTCTCCCCCCGTTTCTTCAGTGTAATGTTGGGATCGCGGGATGCGGCGTATGCCGCCCGCTCCGCCCCCAGGTCAGAAAGTCCCTCGTCCAGCAGGACGACGGTCAGACCCTTCAGCCGCCGCAAAAGCGGCTCAAGGCCCTCCGCGTCGCCGGATAAGGGCACCAGAATGGGTACATTAACGGCCCTTTTGGGGTACATAAACCAGTCGAAAAGCACCCATAAAACCGCCGCGATGCCGATGGCCTCCAGAAATGCGGCCACACCCTCCCAGAAAAGCGCCATGCCGTCCCCTCCCCACGCTATCCTATGCGGGGGAGGGGACAGATGTGTGCTTTACCGTTTCAGCATCTTTTTCAGATATTGTCCCGTGTAGGACGCCGGTACCGCCGCCACCTGCTCCGGCGTGCCGGTGGCCACCACCGTGCCGCCGCCGACGCCGCCCTCCGGGCCCAGGTCGATGAGATAGTCGGCGCATTTGATCACGTCCAGGTTGTGCTCGATCACCAGCACCGTGTTGCCCGCGTCCACCAGCCGCTGCAGAACAGCCAGCAGCTTCTTCACGTCGTCGGCGTGCAGACCGGTGGTGGGCTCGTCCAGGATATAGATGGTGCGGCCGGTGGAGCGCTTGGAAAGCTCCGTGGCCAGCTTGACGCGCTGGGCCTCGCCGCCGGACAGCGTGGTGGAGGACTGGCCCAGCTTCACATAGCCCAGGCCCACGTCCTGCAGGGTCTGCAGCCGGGCGGCGATCTTGGGCAGGGCGGAGAAGAAGGGCAGCGCCTCGTCCACCGTCATCTCCAGCACCTCGGCAATGGACTTGCCCTTATAGCGCACCTCCAGGGTCTCCCGGTTATAGCGCTTGCCGTGGCACACCTCGCAGGGGACGTACACATCCGCCAGGAAGTGCATCTCGATCTTCAGCACGCCGTCGCCGCAGCAGGCCTCGCACCGGCCGCCCTTGGTGTTGAAGGAGAACCGGCCCGGGCCGTAGCCCCGTGCCTTCGCGTCGGGCAGGGAGGCGAACAGGTCGCGGATGTCGTTGAACAGATTGGTATAGGTGGCGGGGTTGGAGCGGGGCGTCCGGCCGATGGGACTCTGGTCGATGTTGATGACCTTGTCCAGATGCTCCTCGCCCTCGATGGCGTCATGCCGGCCGGG
>CAKTZN010000188.1 GCA_934635545.1 uncultured Oscillospiraceae bacterium
TGCAGGAGTGCCTGCGGCCCATTTCCCGCTGCGCGCTGACCACCGTGGTGGCGCCCATGGGCTACGGCAAGACCACAGCGGTCAACTGGTATCTGGGAGAGCGGGCCAAGGCGGAGCCCATCCAGGTGATCCGCATCAGCGTCTACTCCGACAACGTCTCCATCTTCTGGAAGAGCGTGCAGGACGCCTTTTTCCGTGCGGGGTTCGACCTGCTGCGGGACTACGACTGCCCCTCCGACCCCGCCGGTGCCAGTCTGCTGACGGACGACCTGTGCCATATTCTGTCCGGCCAGTGCTCCCGCTACATCTTCATCGACGACTTCCACCTGCTGACGGATGGCCGCATTGCCAATTTCATCGGCACGCTGGCCAACCGCCTGCCGGAGAATGCCCATCTGATCGTCGCCAGCCGCGACCGCTTTCTGCCCGGCGAGACGCTGCTGCGTCTGGGTGGCAGGGTGTATCAGGTGGGCGTGGAGCAGCTCCGCCTGAACCATACCGAGCTGTCTATCTACGCCCATCGCTGCGGCACCGACCTGGACGACGGCCAGGTGGAATCCCTCCTCTATTCCAGCGAGGGCTGGTTCTCCGCCGTCTATCTGAATCTCTGCGCCCTGTCCGAGTATGGCCAGTTGCCGGGGCGGAACTCGGATATCTACTCCATGTTCTCCGCCGCCATGATCGACCCCCTCCCTGCCCGGCAGCAGGAATTTCTGGCGGTCATGGGCCTTGCCGACGAGTTCACCGTGGAGATGGCCCAGGCCATCACGGAAAACGAGGATACCGCCGGTCTGCTGACCATGCTGACGGAGCAGAACGCCTTCGTGCGGCGGCTGCCGGACGGCGTTTCCTATCGTTTCCACCATATGATGAAGGACTGTGCCGAGCGGGTCTTTGCCCGGCTGCCGTCGGAAAAGCAGAAGCTCTACCACGACCGCTACGGCGCGTGGTACGAGGCGCACCGGCAGTATCTCCACGCCCTGAGTGCCTATCGGAAGAGCGGCAGCTACGACGCGATCCTGCGTGTGGTGGAGCGGGATGCCGGTATCCTGATGGCGTCCCTGAAGCCGGAGGACGTGCTGACCTTCATGGAGCAGTGCCCCGTCGCCGTGCTGAAGGAGCACCCCTTCGCGCTGCTGGTGCTGATGCGCCGCATGTTCACCTGGCGGCAGATCCCCAAAATGATGGAGCTGAAAGCCCTGCTGCTGACCTCCATCGAGGAGCACCCCGACATGCCGGACAGTGAGCGGGGCAACCTGCTGGGCGAATGTGACCTGATCATGAGCTTCCTGTGCTATAACGACATCAGCGCCATGAGCCGCCTGCACCGCAGCGCCAGCGCACAGATGTCCCGCCCCGCCATCAGCATCCGCAACGAGGGCGGCTGGACCTTCGGCTCCCCGTCGGTGCTGATGATGTTCCACCGTGAGCCGGGCCAGCTCGATAAGGAACTGGCCGAGATGGACGAGTGCATGCCCCACTACTATAAGATCACCAACGGCCACGGCCAGGGCGCGGAGCGGATCATGCGGGCAGAGGCCGCCTTTCTGCAGGGCCGCTTCGACGATGCCCAGATCGCGCTGGAGAGCGCCTATTCCAACATCGAGGGCAACGGCCAGATGAACATGGCCCTGTGCTGCGACTTTCTGGCCTGGCGGCTGTCCCTTCATGCGGACTTTACGCCCCGGTATACCTTCGCCCAGCGGCGGACGGTACTGCTGCAGCAGCACAACGTGGACTGGCTGAACATTCTGGCCGCCACCTGCGCCTACTATTACGCCCTGCTGGGTGAACCGGAGAAGATCCCCGAGGTGTTCGGTGCCCATGCCCTGCACACCGTCAATTTCCTGGCGCCGGGCAAGCCCATGATGGAGCTGATCGAAAACCAGGTGTATCTGGCCCAGGGCGCTTACGCCAAGGTGATCGCCCGGGGCGAGGGGCTGCTGACCCTGTGTCAGGGGATGCACTACGGCCTGGTGGCGCTGCACATCCGCCTCCAGATGGCCGCCGCCTACGAGAGGCTGGGCAAGCACGAGGAGGCCGCCGCCCTGCTGGCCCAGGCACTGGCCGACGCGGCACCGGATGGTCTCGTGATACCCTTCACGGAGAACTATCGCTATCTCGCGCCGCTGCTGGCCAATACCTCCGCCGACGGCGACTTTACGGCACAGATCATCGCGCTGGGCGAAGCCGCCGAGGTACGCCGCAGCCGGATGGCCGCCCCCGCCGCCTTTGCCCTGCTGACCGACCGTGAGCGGGAGATCGCCGCCCTGATCGCCCAGCGGCTCACCAACCGGGAGATCGCCGAAAAGCTCTATCTCTCCGAGGGCAGCGTCAAGCAGTACGTCAACCAGCTCTACGCCAAGCTGGGCATTGAGGGCGATACCCGCACCAAGCGCCGTCGTCTGGCGGAGCTGGCAAAGAGTTAACCAGAGGTTAATAGAAATCGGAACAGATCCACTGTACAATGTTGGTACAGTGGATCTTTTTATACCTCAGAGAGGACATTGCGGGAAAGGAGGAACGCACTTGAACCGGAAATATATATCAGCCGTATCACCCCTGGCGGATTACGTTCTGCAGGTTGATTTTGTGTCCGGCAGCCGATTGCTTTTGGATATGAAGCCCTATCTGGATAAGCTTCGTTTCCGTCCCCTGACTGACCCACAGTTGTGGAACAGCGCCGTGACCAACGGCATTTTCGTCCGCTTCGGCAACGTGGAACTGAGCCACGATGAGCTGTTTGCCATGGCGGAGCAGGCACATTGATGAAAAAAACGACTGAAGGAGAGAACAAAACATGAAAATTTGGAAAAAGTATCTGGCTCTGATGCTGGCCCTGGTGCTGTGCCTGAGCCTGGCCGCCTGCGGCGGCACCGATGACAACGGCGGCGATGAATCTGTCACGCCTCCGGATTCCTTCGAGGGCATGGTGAAGGACACCCAGCAGTTGGTGGACTACAGCATGTATAAGGGCATCTGGTCCGGCGAGGACGGCAGCCAGATGGTGGTAGCCCTGAATGACGACGGCGACGAGATGCGCTTTGCCCTGTACGATGTCAATGAGGAGCTGGCCGCCAGCGGCTACATCCAGATGGCGCAGGAATACAGCGCCGACTACTTCTATAATGAGCATGACGGCGTGGCCCACCACAGTTGGATGGACGATGACGGCACCCTCAACGTGGATTCCTTCGGCAGCTTCGTCTATGTCAGCGCCGTAGAGGACGGCGACGGCAATGGTGACAGCGCCATTGGCGACTACGCCGCCCTGGCGGGTGCGTGGTTCATGGATGCCGATGCCGCTGCCGAAAGCATCATCGAGATCGACGAGTGCGGCAACTGGTCCCTGTCCGAGCGTCCCGGTGGTGACGGCGATCCCACCGAGGTGGACTGCGGCACGCTGGAGGTCAACTCCGCCGACGAGGGACAGTACTTTGCCATGTCCACCATGTTTGACGATGTGGTCTATGACATGACCGTCATCGGCGACGACGTGATGTACTGGGGCGGCGAGAACGACTACTATCAGAAGATGGCGTGACAGGCGCGGAAAGGGAGAGAACGATGAAAAAGCTATTTGCCCTTATGCTGGCTCTGGTGTTGTGCCTGAGCCTGGCCGCCTGCGGCGGCGATCAGAATGAGGATCCCAACGACGTGGTGGGCGACGACTGGCGCGTGAGCGGCATCGTCCGTGACTACGGCAGCATCACCCGCAATGGGGAAGATACCGAAGTACTGGTGTGCATCAACAACGACAGCGCCGACTTCTATCTGGACGACGAGACCCAGACTCTGTACGACTATGTGGACTATCCCATCACCCTGCAGGGCGACCCCTGGGAGGAGTTCCAGAGCATCGACTTTGCCGACCGGGACGGCGACGGCAACGGCGACGTGGCCATGCTGTTCGAGCTGGACGGCCAGCAGGTGCTGATGGTGTGGTTCTGGGACGCGGACACCGAAACGTATGTGTTCCAGCCGGAGGAATCCCAGGTGTCGGACTTTGCTGACGGGGAGAGTGTGTCTCACCTGGGCTTCGAGGGCACCTGGTATCTGGACGGTGACGAGACGGAG
>CAKTZN010000189.1 GCA_934635545.1 uncultured Oscillospiraceae bacterium
CCGGACGAGGTGATCTGCCATCCGCAGGACGAATACACAAAGCGGCTGATCGACAGTGTCCTGTAAGAAATACAGTTGAGCGACCGACCTGATCGGAAAAATATACCTGAATGGAAAGGAAACAGAAAAAGAATGAAAAGAGTAGTATCCCTCCTGCTGATCGTATGCCTTGCGATCACACTGTTGGCCGGATGCGGCAGCAGTGATCAGCCGAATAACGAACCGGCTGATGCCAAGAAAACCATGGTCATCGGTGATACGACATTCAACTCGGAAAACTGGGAGGAAACCGTTGATCCCCACCGCACCTATAACGGCTGGGCCTGCATCCGCTATGGCATCGGTGAAACGCTGGTACACTATACCGACAGCATGGAACTTGAACCGTGGCTGGCGAAATCGTGGGAAAACGACGGCAATTTGACCTGGACGATCACGCTTCAGGATAATGTCACATTCTCCAGCGGTCGGAAAATGGATGCGGAAGCCGTGAAGCAGTGCTTCGAGCATATGCTGGAAAATCATGACCGTGCGCCCGGCGATACTAAGATTGCGGATATGCAGGCGGACGGACAGGTTCTGACCATCACCACCAGTGAGCCGAATCCGGCGCTTATGAACTATCTGGGCGACCCCTACGGCTGCATCATTGATGTGAATGCCAGTGATTTTGACGCGGGTATCGTTGCCGGTACCGGCCCCTATGTCGTTGTGGAGATGGTCACGGACGACCATCTGACACTGACAAAGAACGAGAACTACTGGAACGGTACGCCGAAGATCGACGAGCTGACCATCCGTACCCTTTCTAACGGCGATACCCTGTCGGCTGCCTTGCAGGCGGGAGATATTGACGCGGCTTACGGCATGGCGTATGAGGCTTACCCCAACTTTGAAAACGACGACTATCAGTTCTCCAGCATCCAGACCTCCCGTGCGTTCTTTGGCTCTATGAACATGACAAGTTCCATTATTCAGGATCCGGCTGTTCGTAAGGCCATTGCCATGGGCATCGACAAGCAGGGCTTCGTCACTGCGCTGCTGGACGGTCACGGTGTTCCCGGCAACGGCGCGTTTCCGGACGGCTTTGCGACCTTTGGCGGCGAGAAAGTGACGACCGAAACCTACGACCCCGAAGGTGCAAAGGAAGTTCTGGAGGCCGCCGGTTGGGTCGATACAGACGGCGATGGCATCCGCGAGAAGGACGGCGTGAAGCTGACGATCCGCTGGCTGACCTATCCCAGCCGCCAGGAGCTGCCGCTGTTGGCTGAGTCCGCACAGGCAACGCTCAAGGACATCGGCATTGACGTGGATATTAACTGTACGGCCAACCGCCGCGAATTCCTCGCAGACATGACGAGTTGGGATATTTACGCCTCCGCAATGGTCACTGCCCCCTCTGGTGACCCCCAGTATTTCTTTACCTCCTGCTGCGCGCCCGGTATGAGCTATAACTTCGGTGCCTACGAAAATGCGGAAGTAAACGCTATGATTGCTGAACTGGCGACTGAGTTTGATACCGCCAAGCGCGGTGAACTGGCAATTAAGCTTCAGCAGGCAATTCTGGACGATAACGCCTATGTGTTCTGCTCCTTCCTGCAGATGAACATGATCTCCAAGAATACCGTTACCGGCTACACCGCCCACGCCTGCGACTACTATCAGGTCACGGCTGATCTGGACATCAATAAGTGACACTTTGCCGCATTCGGCATATCTTACGAAACACAAAACCCCAACGACACCCGGCAGCGCCCATTTGGCGGCTGCCGGGTGTTTCTTGCGTGATTTGGCCTTTGCGGCGCAAAGTGCCGTACACGATCTCAGGCGAGTATTATTTCATAGAATTAAAAAGCGACTTTATCACAAAAAATTAACCCCCTATGGAGTTTGTCAAGCCCACTTTTTTGCGTTACAGTAGTAACAACCAAATAACATAGGAGGAATCGCAATGGCTTGTTTTCTGGTTCCCGCAGCTGAAGCGGTGGTAACGACCGTCGTTGCCAAAACAGTGAAAAAAGAGGAGACTCCCGAAAAAATCTCCATGGGCAGAAAATTCAAATGGCTGTCCAATCTCCTTTGGGGCGGCAGCGCACTACTGTGCTTTGAACATGTCTGGCATGGAGAGGTGGTGCCATGGTTTCCCTTCCTTACGGCAATGTCCGATCCGGAGGAGACCACCGTCATGTTACAGGAGATGGCTTCTGTCGGCGGCACCATGGCCATTTGGCTGACGGTGATCTGGGCCGGTATGTGCGTGGTGGCAGACAATCTGATGAAGCGTAAACCCGCCGCACAGCTTCAGGCGTAAGGGGAGGATGACCATATGACATTGTTGACCTGCCTGTTTGCCGCGTTGATCTGCACGATTCTCTGGTATAAGAGTGCGCCGCAGAATGAGATGAAGCTCCATGTGCTGTGCTATCTGTACTGGGGTGCGTCTCTTATGTGGATGGTGGATGCTGTGTTTGAGTATGTGGAACTGGGCGCGGAATTCTTTACGCCTGCCGCTGCGGATATGCTGAATGATTTCTATCTGGGAATGTCCGTTGTGGCACTGGGTATGATCATCTGGATCGTCTATCTGCTGATCAAGGATCCCAAAGGTGTTGTCCGTGCAGCACTCAGCAAGAAAAAGTGATTTTGCCAAAAAGCAGCAGGCTCTCCAGAAACACCGGAGAGCCTGCTGCTTTTGGATAACAAGGTAGATGGGATGCCAACCCCTCGACATCCCACCTGATAGTTGCTTGAGCGTATAAGCACCTGATCTGGTTTCAGTATAGCCGATTTGCTTTCGTATAACAAGCTGGGTGGGGGGATACAAACTTACACAAATCTCACTGGAAAACTTTGGACAGAATTGCATCCCCCGCAGGGGCTTCCGAGTCGCGGCCCGCTCTGGTATACTCAACTCATCTGTAAATGATCCCAATCTTTACGAAATGAGCAGCGGCGCACGCATCCCTCAGGCGTGCGCCGCTGCTGCTTAGAAAACGTTCAGAGGAGACTTCACATATACGGAGGAACACAGCATGGAACATACACATGATCATCCGCATGCCCACGACCACATGCACCCCCACAGCCATACCTGTTCGGGCCAGAACGCCGCAGCGGGAAAGGCGGAGGAGACCAAAGCGCTGCTGACCTATATGATCCACCACAACGAACATCACGCGGAGGAGTTGGCGGAACTGATGGATTCCCTACCGCAGGAGGCCCGAAAGAAAATGTCTATTGCCATCGGCTCGTTTGAAGCTGCCAATGTAGAACTTCAGGCGGTACTGGACTGTCTGTCATGACGGGTGTATGCTATGGAACCACATGCACATCATCATGACCCACAGGAGGTCAGACGACAGTTGAACAGACTCTCACGCGTGATTGGTCATTTGGAATATGTAAAGCGAATGATTTCTCAAAATGAGGATTGTGCGGATGTGCTGGCGCAGATCGCGGCAGCACGCTCGGCCCTGAACGGGCTGGGAAAGCAGATCATCAACGAGCATATCAGCCATTGTATCACCCATGCGGTAGAGGATGGCGATACCGCGGCGATTGAAGAATTTCAGAAAGCGATTCAGAAGTTTCTATAAGGAGGAGCCATTGTGATCACGAAGGATTTTGACCCGTGGAAGAATTTCAACGACTTTGATCCAACAGAATTTGAGGGCCAGAGCAGCGAACTGAAGCAGTGGCCCATCAAGCTTTGGAAAGCGCCGGTCGTGTCCCCCTACTACCATCGGGCACATCTGCTGATCGCGGCGGATTGCAGCGCCTTTGCCTACCCTAATTTTCACAGAGCTTATGCCTGTGGAAAGGTTGTGCTGACATGCTGTGCGGAATCTGATTTTGACATCATGACAAAGCTCAGCGAAATACTGCTGCATAACGACGTGAAGAGTATCACCGTGGTAAAGACGGACAAGCCCTGCTGCACTGATTTGACAAACGCTGTGATGCAGGCCGCCAAATCCAGCCATCTGCCTGTTCCGATTCAAGCTGCGACAATATTCATTGACGCCGAAG
>CAKTZN010000190.1 GCA_934635545.1 uncultured Oscillospiraceae bacterium
GGCAGGCCGGACGCGATGGTCTGGCCGTAGTCGATGACCTGGATCCGCTGGCATACGTTCATCACCAGCGACATATCGTGCTCGATCAGCAGGATCGCAACGCCGAACCGATCCCGGATGGTGTTGATGCATGAAAGAAGCTCCGCCGTTTCCGTGGGGTTCATACCGGCGGCGGGCTCATCCAGCAGCAGTACCTTCATATTGGTGGCCAGGGCGCGGGCGATCTCCAGCTTGCGCTGCTGGCCGTAGGGCAGGCTGGCGGCGGCGACGTCCGCCTTGTCCCGTAGTCCGCAGATCTCCAGCAGCTCCAGCGCCTTTTCCGTGGCCTCATGCTCCGCCTTCCAGAACTTCGGCGTGCGGAACGTGGCGTCCAGCAGGTTATAGTGCAGATCCTTGGTACAGGCCACCTTCACGTTTTCGATCACCGTCATGTCCGTAAACAGGCGGATGTTCTGAAAGGTCCTGGCGATACCGGCCTCCACGAACTGGTGGACCTTTTTCCCGTTCAGAGGAACGCCGTCCAGCAGGACGGTGCCCTCCGTGGGGACGTACACGCCGGTGAGCAGGTTGAATACGGTGGTCTTGCCCGCGCCGTTGGGGCCGATGAGGCCCACCAGCTCACCGGGATAGATGGCAAGGTTAAAATCCTGCACGGCGTGCAGGCCGCCGAAGGAGATACCCAGATGCTTGGTCTCCAGCACCGGCGTTTTCGTTGTTTCAGACATGATGCCTGGCCTCCTTCTGTACGGATCTGCCCTCGGAGCGGGCAGCGCGCCACGCCCGGAGCTTTGCGGGCCACCGGGGGATATCGCACAGGGCGAATTCCTTGCTGCCCATAATACCGCGGGGACGGAACATGATCACGATGACCAGCGCGATGGAGTACACCAGCATGGGATAGGTGAACACATTCTGCAGCAGTGCAGGCAGCGCGGACACCCACGCGCCGTTCTTGATGGTGTAGTTCAGCAGGAACAGCACCACAGCGGCGATGACAGAGCCGGTGAGGGAGCCCATGCCGCCCACCACCACCATGACCACGATGAACACGGAGTTCAGAATGGAGCCGTTGGTGAAAGCAAAGGACGTGGTGGAAAGGGCCGCGTTGCAGCAGGCGTACAAGGCACCGGTGATCCCGGCAAAGAACGCGGAGATGGTAAAGGTCAGCATCTTGTAGTAGCTGACATTGATGCCGGAAGCGGCGGCGGCGATTTCGTTGTCCCGGATGGCCCGGATGCTGCGGCCGTACTTGGAGCGGACGAACATGAACATGCAGGTCATGCAGAGGATGATGGCCAGTGCCGCCACCCACAGGTAGCGCATCTTTTCATCGTTGGAAAAGCCCAGGCCGGTGGCATACAGCGAGGAGGAGGCGGAGCCCTGGGTAAGGCCCTGCTGCCCACAGAAGGGCAGGTTGTTGATCAGGTTGACGATGATCATGCCGAAGCCCAGGGTGATGATGGCCAGATAGTCGCCCTTCAGCCGCAGGGCCGGAATACCCACCAGCAGACCCAACAGGGCGGCGGCCGCTCCTGCGGCCAGCACGCTCAAAAGCAGCACCAGCAGGAAGGCGGGGCCGGATTTTTCCGCATAGACGCCCGCCCGCTGGAACGCCAGAGAGATCAGCGCCGCCGTATAGGCGCCGACGGCCATGAAGCCGCAGTGGCCCAGAGACAACTGCCCCAGAAAGCCCAGCACCAGGTTCAGCGACGCCGCCATGATGATCAGGTAGCTGCACTGCCAGATGGACGGGGTGATCTTCAGCTTCATGGCGCCGCCGCCCAGTTGGCCCATCAGGGTCACGGCGGCAAACAGAATCACCAACGCGATAAAGTTTATCAGATAACGCAGTTTCGTGTTTTTCATACTTTTTCACCCACATTCTTTCCCAGAATACCGGCGGGCCGGATCATCAGCACCACAATGAGGATCAGATACACAAAGGTGTCCGACATGGAGGAATTGATATAGGTATTGGCACCGGACTGGACGATACCGATCAGCAGGCCGCCCAGCATGGCACCGGGCAGGGAGCCGATGCCGCCCAGCACCGCCGCCACAAAGGCGTAGATGCCCAGCGTCGCACCCATGGTGGTGTACACCTTGGGGTACTGGGCGATGTACATCAGGGCTGCCACGGCGGCAAGGCCCGCGCCGATGCCGAAGGTGGTCAGGATGGTGTGGTTCACGTTGATACCCATCAGCGTGGCGGCCTCCTTGTCCTCGGCCACGCACCGCATGGCGCAGCCCACCTTGGCCTTCTGGGTAAACAGGTACAGGGCCACCATGATAACGGCAGACACCGCCACGGTGATGATGGTGGCATGGCTGACGGACACGCCGCCGATGGTGAAGGTCTTGGCGAATAGGGTATAGGGCACCTTGGGGTCCGGGCCGATGGCCGGGATGGCCTGGGCCAGATTCTCCAGCACAAAGCTCATGGCGATGGCGGTGATGAGGCAGGTCAGGTTGTTGCCGGTCTTTCTTACGGGCCGGTAGGCCAGCAGCTCCACCAGCATGCCCACGCAGGCGCAGATGATGATGGCGGGCACCACGGCCAGCCATCCGGGGATCCCCGCCGCCATCAGCACGGGAATGGTGAAGAACAGGGAATAGCCGCCCACCATGATGAAGTCGCCATGGGCGAAGTTGATGAGCTTGATGATGCCGTAGACCATGGTATAGCCCAGGGCGATCAGGGCGTACACGCTTCCCAGACGCAGCCCGGTTATCAGAAATTGAATGAATGTGATCATGGAAAAAGTTCCCCCTCTCGGAAGCAGATCAGAAATAGACACACCTTGCTTCGCCGGTGTACCGGCGGGGTGAGATACAGAGCGGGGCGCCGCAGGCACCTTGAAAAGCAGGGGGGAGGCGCCTGCGCCTCCCCCTCTATGGCGCGTTATCCGCGTTTGGTACCGTCAGCTCAAGCTCAGGGCCTTGACGGTGATCTTGGTCACAGCGGCGTCGCCGTCCGTGTAGGTGTAACCCATCAGGACGCCGTCCTTGACAGGCGTACCGGTCTCATCGAAGGAGAAGGTGCCGCAGGTGCTGTCATAGGCAGCGCTGGTATCGGCCAGAGCGGCCTGCACGCTGGCAGCGTCGGAAGCGCCGCAGGCCTCCATGGCGGCCTTGTAGACATACACGGCGTCGTAGGCCAGTGCGTCAAAGTTGTTGGGGGTCTCGCCGTACTTGGCCTCGTAGGCGGCAACGAAGTTCTTGGAGACATCGCTGGTGGCCAGCTCCGTGGAGTAGTGGTTCACAAAGTACACACCGTTGTAGACGGACAGATCCGCACCAGCGGGAATGGTGGTCTCGGTGCTGTCCACACCATCGGCGCCCAGCAGAATGCCGGTAAAGCCAGCGCTGCGGGCCTGGGGCACCAGATAGGGGCCCATAACATCATAGTAGAACGGGGTGAACACCAGCTCCGCACCGGCGGAGACCATCTTGTTGAACTGGTTGGTGTAATCCACCTCGGTCATGGTGGCCACGGACTCCTCGGCCACTACCTCCAGGCCCTTGCTCTGGCAGGCCGCGATGAACGCGTCACGCAGACCGGCGGAATAGGTATCGGCGGAGCAGTAGACCACGCCCACCTTGGTATAGCCCTCGTCCAGCGCGTACTGGGCGGCCAGCTCACCCTGGAAGGAATCGCGGAAGCAGGTACGGAACACATAGTCCATGGTGGTCGTCAGGGAATCCGCCGTACCGGTGGGGGTGATCAGGACCACGCCCTCGGAGTTGGCGATGGCGGTGATGGCAGAGGTGCAGCCGGAGGTGGCGGAGCCCACCACCAACTGGATGCCGTCGGAGATCAGCGCGTTCATGGCGTTGACGCACTCGGTGGAGTCGCCCTGGTCGTCCTTGACCTCCAGCGCCAGTTGGTGCGCACCGTCGCTGAGCATCACACCGCCGGCGGCGTTGATCTCCTCAATGGCCAGCTTGGCGCCGTTTTCATTGTGGGTGCCGTAAAC
>CAKTZN010000191.1 GCA_934635545.1 uncultured Oscillospiraceae bacterium
CCCCAGCGCATCCGCCGCATCATCATCGACGAGCTGACCGACGTGCGGAAGAAGTACGCCATCCCCCGCCATACCGAGATCGTCTACGGCCACGAGCTTCCCGAGGAGCCGGAGGAGGAGCCCATCGACGACTATCCCGTCCATCTGTTCCTCAGCCGTCAGGGCTATTTCAAGAAGATCACGCCCCAGTCCCTGCGCATGTCCGGCGAGCAGAAGTACAAGGAGGGCGACGGCCCCGCCCAGTATTTCGAGGCCACCAACGCCGCCGAGCTGCTGTTCTTCACCGACCGCCAGCAGGTCTATAAGACCCGCGCCAGCGAGTTCAGCGAGACCAAGGCCTCGGCCCTGGGCGACTATCTGCCCGCCAGGCTGGGCATGGAGGACGGCGAGAATGTGATCTATCTGGCGCTGGCCGGGGATTACAGCGGCTTCATGCTGTTCTTCTTCGAAAGCGGCAAGGCCGCCAAGGTGCCCCTGACCGCCTATGCCACCACCTCCAACCGCCGCCGCCTCACCGGCGCGTACAGCGACAAGGCGCCCCTGACCGCCATGCGGGCCATGAAGGAGGACGCGGAGCTGGCCCTGTACACCAACGAGCCCCGGTGCCTGCTGATGCACACGGCGTCCCTGACCCCCAAGACCACCCGCGCCACCCAAGGCGTGGCGGTCATGACCATCAAGCCCAAGTACCATCTGGAGCGGGTGGTGCCCGTGGAGGAGACGGGCATCACCAACCCGGCCCGCTACCGCACCCGTACCATCCCCGCCGCCGGCGCGCTGGTGAAGCCGGAGGACAGCGATGAGAAGCAGATCACGCTGCTGTAAGCAATAAAAAATGTCTCAGCCCACAGGGCTGAGACATTTTTTATTGCTTTTGCATTTTGTTCTCAGGCGCCGAGGCGGTGCTCTTCCGCGGGCGCGGACTGAAATCCAAGCACCTCGCCGTTAGAGGCGTCCACATAGCAGTCGTAATCCATCCACTCGCTGTGAATGACCACCTCGTACAGGTTATCGGAGAAGGATACGTCGGCGGACAACACCTCGCGGTTGCGGAGGTTGCCGTACAGCACGGCGGCGGCCACGGCCACCTGGGGGTCGATCACATGGGAAGTCATATCGTTCATGGTTTTCATTGTTGAAACTCCTTTCAAGCTCTGTTTGTTTTCCTGTTATGGGTATAGCATAACCGGAAACTTTAAGAAAAGTATGAAAGGAATTTAAATAATTTTTGAACGAGGAAAATTATTTGGGCAGCGTCAGGGTAAAGGTACTGCCCTGGCCGGGGGTGCTGTCCACCGTGGCCTGGCCACCGTGGAACAGGGCGATCTCCTGCACCATGGAAAGGCCCAGCCCGCTGCCGCCATCCTCACCCCGTGAGGGGTCGGCCTGCCAGAACCGCTGCCAGATCTTGTCCTGATCCGCCTTGTCGATGCCGATGCCGTCATCGGCCACGGAGATGGACGCGCCTCGGCCCTCGGACCGCACGGTCACGGTAATGTGGCCGCCGGGCCGGCCGTATTTATAGGCGTTCTGCAGCAGGTTATACAGGGCCCGCTGCATCAGGGACGGGTTGAAGGTGGCCTGCACCTCCGGCTGGATGTCGGTGGTCAGGGTGATGCCCCGGTCGTCGGCGGGCATGAACTCCTCGCAGCAGGCGGCGGCAAAGCTGCTGAGATCGGCTTTCTGCAGGGGATAGCGTGTGGTGCCCTGCTGCAGACGGGTCAGGCCCAGCAGCTCCTGCACCAGGTGGGACATGCGCTGGCCCTGCTCCTCGATGACGCCGATGGACTGGAGAAAGTCCTCCTTGGTTTCGCACTTGCGTTTGGCCCGGTCGCACTCCGCTAGGATCACGGTGATGGGGGTGCGCAGCTCGTGGCTGGCGTCGGAGGTGAACTGCCGCTCGGCGTGGAAGGATTTCTCCAGCCGGGCAAAGAGGCTGTCAAAGGAGCGGCTCAGCCGCCGCATTTCCACCGGGCCCCGCTTCAGGCCGATGCGGGCGGAAAGATCCCGGTCATCGTTGATGGCGTCCGCCGCGCCGATGATCTGTTCCATGGGCCGGAACGTCAGATGGGCGATGCCCCAGCCGCCGGCCACCGTCACCACCAGCAGGCACGGCAGCAGCACCGCCGTCAGGATGTTGATGGTGTGCATGACACCGCTGCTGCTCTCGGTGGAGATGACGCCCCGTACCCACAGACCCGTCACGTTCATGTCCACATATACGTCGTACATGTAATAGCTGCCGTCTCCGCCGGACACGGTGCGGAGAGCGCCGTCCTCCGGCGGAAGCTCCGGCAGTCCCTCGGGCTGTACGCCCTCCAGAAACGCGCCGCCTTCATCGCAGACCCAGCAACTGACGCCCTTGCGATAGAATTTCAGATCCTCCCATTCAAACCGGCCGTTTTCAAATTCCACCTTCCGGGCATTCTTGTCCACCCGGGCGATCAACTGGCTCTGGGGATCGTCGGCCACCGCCGCGCCGTTCACCACGAACACAAAGGTCAGCGTGGCGGCGCACAACAGCAGCATCATCAGCGTGAACCACGCCGTCAGTCTCAGCTTTGCAGACATGTTACTCCTCCTTCAGCACCCACCCGGTGCCCCAAACGGTATGGATCAGCTTCTTTTCCGCTCCGGCGTCCACCTTCTTGCGCAGGTACCCCACATATACGTCCACCACGTTGGTGCCGCCCTCGTAGTCGTAGTTCCAGAGGTTGTTTTCGATCATCTCCCGGGACAGCACCACACCCTTGTTGCGCAGCATGTATTCCAGCAGGGCGAATTCCTTGGCGGTCAGCTTCACGTCACGGCCGCCTCGGGTGACGGTGTGGGAGGCGCTGTCCAGCGTCAGATCGGCCACCGTGTAGATGTTGGAGCGGTTGCCGGTGTATTTCCGGGCCATGGCCCGCACCACCGCCAGCAGCTCCGGAAAGGCGAAGGGCTTGGTCAGGTAGTAGTCGCCGCCGGACTCCAGTCCCTCCACCTTGTCCTCGATGCTGTCCCGGGAGGTAAGGAACAGCACCGGCGTGGCGTTGCCCTCGCCCCGCAGACGGCGCACCACCTCAAGGCCGTCCATCCGGGGCATCATAATGTCCAGCACCAGCACGTCGTATTCCGCGCAGGCCATGTGCTCCAGCACCTCCTGGCCGTTGAAGCAGCGATCCACGCTGTACCCCTCGTCGCTGAGGGCCTCGCTGATGATGCGGTTCAGGTGTTTTTCGTCCTCGGCTACCAAAATACGCATAGGCTGTCTCCTTTGCAGAAAAGTCCAGTATCATGCTAACAAAAAGTTCTAAGAATTTTATGAAATATTCTTGTCGATCAATGATATTTTATCAACAAACTCCGCCAAAGGCAACGGTATCCTTGCGTTTGCGGCGGTTTTGGGGTAAAATAGGTGACAAATATGTCAGTATCGCAAGGAGGAAACGGAAATGGAAAAGATCGCGCTTGTCACCGGCTCCAGCCGGGGTATCGGCCGGGCGGTAGCCCGTGAACTGGGCCGTCAGGGCTGGAGGGTCTGCATCAACTACCGGGTGCGGCAGGACTGCGCCGAGAGCCTGGCCGCGGAACTGGCGGCGGAGGGCCATGAGGCCATGACGTATCAGGCGGACGTGTCCCGGCGGCAGGAGGTACAGGCCATGGTGCAGGCCATCCGGGAGAAGTGGGGCCCGGTGTCGCTGCTGGTGAACAACGCCGGTGTGGCGGGGCAGGCCCTGTTCCAGGACGTGACCGATGAGATGTGGCACCGCTATTTTTCCACCAACGTGGACGGCGCGTACCACACCATTCAGGCGGTGCTGCCCGCCATGCTGCATGAGCACGAGGGCTGCATCATCAACATCTCCTCCATCTGGGGCCAGCGGGGCGCAAGCTGCGAGGTGACCTATTCCTGCACCAAGGCGGCGCTGATCGGCCTGACCCGTTCGCTGGCGTCGGAGCTGGCGCCCACCCACATCCGGGTCAACTGCAT
>CAKTZN010000192.1 GCA_934635545.1 uncultured Oscillospiraceae bacterium
ACCAGATCGGCGGTGCGGACGCCGGCCTCGATCAGCACGCTGATGCTGGCGCCGTTGCCCTCCACGCACAGCACGTCCATGGTGCTCTCCGCCTTGCGCAGGGCGTTGGTGTTGGCGTCCACCATGACGATGTCGTGATCCTCCTCCGCCAGGGAGTTGGCGATGGCGTATCCCACCTTGCCGTTGCCGACGATGATAATTTTCATAATGTTCCTCCTGCGGGGCGGTTTCCGCCGCCGCGCTACATATTTTAACACAGCTCTGCGCAAAATAAAAGCAGGTTTTTTCGGCATTCAAATGGCAAAATGTTGGCTTGCGGCGAAAATTGTAAAAAAATTGTTAAATTTTATCTTATATCTTGCTAAAAAAACCATTCGTGGTATAATGTTAATTGCCTAAAATTGGAAACTGCACAATCTACAAGAACGTTAGAGTAAAGGACGGGAAACAATGGATAACCTTACGAAGATCATCCGCGAGGAAATTGGCAAGCAGTATAAGAGCGTTCGCCAGTTTGCCTTTGCGGCAGGTGTTCCCCTTTCCACGGTGAACAGCGCGCTGCACAATGGTGTGGGCGGCTCCAGCTTTGACACGGTCCTGCGCCTGTGCAAGGTGCTGGGCATCAAGGCTTTGGGCGACGACGCCGCATTCTATCTGACGGACGATACCGAAAAGCTGCTGACCCAGTATGCCAAGCTGGACGATTATGGCCGGCATACCATCTCCGCAGTGATGCAGGTGGAGTACAACCGCTGCACCGAGCTGAGCAAGCCTGATCTGGAGGAGCACAGCAGCGTCAATATCTGACGCGTGATTTCCTGCAACAACAAAAAAGAAGACCGCATGGCCCGGCCATGCGGTCTTCTTTTTTTCGTCTTACATGATGCCGGAGCGCTTCTTGCTCTCGGCGATGGCGGCGTTCAGCTTCCGGGCCGGATAGTACACCAGCAGGCCGAACACCGTGAACACCACGCACATGCCCAGCAGGATCAGGGCGCAGTTGCGGTAGGTGTGGCCGTACATGCCGCCGATGGTCTCGCGGATCATGTCCATGCCGTAGTGGAAGGGCATCAGGAAATAGAGCTTCTGGAACAGCATTGGCAGCACATGGATGGGGTAGGAGCCGCCGGAGCCCGCCACCTGGATCACCATGATGATGACGGCGGCGGCCATGCCCACGTTGTCCAGGGCGTAGACCAGGCCGAAGTTCATCATGGCGAAGTTCAGCGAACAGATGCAGCAGGCCAGCACGAACCGTGCCGGCTCCACGCACTGGATGCCCACGAAGTACAGACAGCCGAAGGCCGTCACCAGCGCCTGGGCCATGCCCACGAAGAAGAACAGCGTGAAGCGGCCGAAGTACCGCTCGATGGCCCGGTAGCCCAGGAATTGGGGCTGGGTCACCGGCACCTTGATCATCACCGCCGCCAGCAGTGAGCCCACGAACAGCGCCAGCATGATGTAGTAGGGGGACATGGCGGAGCCGTAGTCGCCGATCTCGTAGGCGATCTCCGTATTCATCTGCACCGGGGAGGCCAGATAGTCGGCAATGCCGTCGGGGTTGTTCTCCAGCATGTCCATGAACTCCCGGAAGGCGGCGCTGTCGGTGATGCGGCGGACGTCGGCCTCCATGTCCGCCAGATAGCCGGACACGGTGTCCGCCAGCGTGGCGCCTGCCGCCAGGGTGTTCTGGGACTGGGTCAGGGCGTTGGCATAGCCGGTCAGGGTGCTGGACAGGCCGCTCAATTTGCCGGAGCCGCTTTTCAGCAGCTCCTGGATGGAAGCCAGGGCGGCCAGGGCCTTGTCGTTCTTGTCGTGGATGAAGTCGTTGACCTTGTCGTTGGTCTCCAGCGCCGCCGCCCGGACGGTCTGGCGCACCTCCGCCAGCTTGTCCAGCAGCGCGTCCTTTACGGCGGAGTCGCCGAAGCTGGCGATGTCGTCCCGGAGCTGGGCCAGCTTATCCACGGCGGCGTCGATCTTGTCCGCCAACTGGGGCGCCTGCTCCTTCAGGCTGATCAGCCGGGCGGTCACGTCGTCGATCTGCTGCAGAAGCTGCTGCTGCAGCAGGGAGGGATCCTCCGCGGTGCCCCAGCCCCGCAGCTTGTCCTCCAGATCGGTCAGGCTCTTGTCGATGGCGTTCAGAATGTTCAGCACGTCATTGGACGCGCCGTCCGCCGTGTCGGAGCCGCCGCTGATGATGTCGCCCACGCCGCCCACGGCGTTGGACGCGCCGATCAGCACGCCGTTCACGTCATCCACCGTGACGGCGGAGGCGGTCAGCAGGTCGTCGGCGTTGTCCATCACGTCCTCCAGCGACCGCAGGATCTTGCTGAGCTGGTTCATCTGCCACTGGGCGTCCTGCAGCTTCTCGATAAGGCCGTTGGCGATGTCCTCGCTGTCCAGGCCCAGGGCCTTGAACACGGAGCTGGCGGTGGTCAGGGCGCTGGCCACCTTTTCGATGATGGTGTTGTTGATCTCCTCCTGCACGGCGGTTTTGGCCTTGCCGGTGATCTTGGGGGCGATGGCGTTCTTTTTCTCGTTTTCATAGTACTGGATCTGGGGATGCTCCAGCTCACCGTCCAGCAGGCTGACGAAATCGGCGGTGAACTCCGCCGGGACGATCAGCGCCGCGTAGTACTCGCCGGCGTACACGCCGTCCAGGGCGGTCTCCTGATCCTCCAGAAAGACCCAGCCCATCTGGTCATTGGTCTGCAGGCCGTCCATCACCAGTGAGCCGATGTTCAACTGCAGGCCCAGGATCTCGCAGCCCTCATCCTCGTTGGCCACGGCCACCTTGATGTTGCCGGTGGAGGCGGGGCCGTAGGGGTCCCAGTTGGAGAGAATGTTGAACCATGCGTACAGGCAGGGCACCAGGCACAGGCCCATTATCACCACGACGGCCACCACGCTGGCGGTCAGCCGCTGCCAGTCGGCGCGGAAAACGCTCCATATGCGCTTGATCATTCCTCCACCTCCTTCCGGGAAGGCTCCTGGGCCGCCTGGGTCTCCAGATCAGCCGACAGGGCTTGCAGCGCCTGTGCCAGCCGGGACAGGTCGGCGGCCATCTTCTGGGGATCGGACTTCAGGATGGCGTCCATATCCAGGGGGATGGCGGCGGGGCCGTCCACCACCACGGGGCGGGCGCCCTCCTCCGGCATGGGCAGGGTGACGGCGCGGTCATCGCTCTCCGCGGGCGTGGGCTGGACGCCCTGCGCCTCCTCTTCGGCCAACTCCTCGCCCTTCCACTTCAGCAGTTGGGGCAGGCGGGCCGTGCGGCTGAGCTGGGGCAGGGCGATCAACTGGCCCAGCGTCTCCTGCTCCTCCTGGGTGATGTCCCGCAGCTTCTTCTGCAGCTCATAGTCCATGTATTCCACGCCGATGAGATACGCCGACAGGGCGAACATGGACAATATCCACAGGATCAGGGTAAAGACCCGGTTGCCCTCCGCCAGGAACATCAGCAGCAGAAGGCCCACAGTGACGATCACCAGCGCCCGCATACCGGTGCGGATGCGCTGCTGGTTGGCTTTGTGCAGGGCGGCCACTTCCTCCAGCAGCCGGTCATAGAGCTGATGGTACTTTTCTTCCAGAGTCATAAAGCGGCACACCTCCTCAGAACAGCTCGGTCTCTTCCAGCTTGGCCTCCATGAAGTGGTTCAGCCCCATGAAGGGCCGCCGCACCAGCAGGCCGATGATCAGCGCCGCGGCGCAGAACAGCAGCAGGAAGAGAAGCTGCGTGACGTAGTACTCGCCATACAGGCCGCAGATGCACTCGCGCATAGCGTCGATGGCGTAGGGGAAGGGGAAGAAGCGGTAGATCTTCTGATAGACCTCCGGCAGCAGCTCGATGGGGAAGGTACCGGAGGAGCCGGCGATCTGCAGCACCATGACCACCACCACGATGGCCTTGCCCACGTCGCCGAAGGACAGGGCCAGGGAGTAGATCAGCAGGCTGAAGGT
>CAKTZN010000193.1 GCA_934635545.1 uncultured Oscillospiraceae bacterium
GTCAAAGCGCTGCAAGTACAACTGGAGGTGTCCGGCTATACCCTCCGGCAGGCGGCCATGTTTCCTGTTAAGCTGTAGTTTCATTTTACCATACAAGAAAAGCCCCGGCGTTCCGGGGCTTATTCTGTTATCTGTTTTCGGTGAAGTCCACCCATGCCGCCGTCAGTGTTTCCAGTGCCCGGCCTTTCTCGGTCTTGGAATACTCCTTGCATTTCCCGATGCTGATAGCAAGACCTGTGAAGCGCGTGTAAGGGTTCTCGGCCTTGCATAGCTGTTCCGTGTAGAAGTCATACCGGATTCCGCTGCCGGTGTTGCATGTGGTTCTTGTCATAGTAACGTCCTCCCAAAATGAAGTGTGAGTGAAGCACAGCGCGGGCGCGCTGTGTTTCCTCACCTCCACGCAACGACAAAAGCCCTGTCAAGGAGACCGTGGAATAAATCCAGTGCGCACACTGGTTTTATGCCGCGAAAGCTCCTTTACAGGACTTTTTCGGTGTGGTATCTTCATTCCCCACTTTGATGTTTTTTGTCAATACTGCAAAAACTTCTTGACATTTGCCTTCGATACGGCACAATAGGCGGAAAAAAGCCGTACAGCGCCTGCGGAAACAGGGTGTACGGCTTTCAGGCACGGGGATGGGCCTTGTTATAGACGTCCTTCAACTGCTTTTGGATGACGTGGGTGTAGATCTGGGTGGAGGAGATATCCGCGTGGCCCAGCATCTCCTGGATGGAGCGCAGGTCGGCGCCGTTTTCCAGCAGGTGGACGGCGAAGCTGTGGCGCAGGGTGTGGGGCGTGATGTCCTTATTGATCTCCGCCTTCTCCTGGTAGTACTTGATGATCTTCCAGAAGCCTTGGCGGCTCATGCGCTCTCCGCTCATGTTGACGAACAGGGCCTGCTGATTCTCGTCGGCGATGATGCGGGGACGGATCTTCTCCATATATTCCCGCAGCGCCTTGACAGCGGCGGTGTACAGTGGTATGATGCGTTCCTTGCCGTGGGTGGTGCAGCGGATGAAGCCCACCGTCAGGTTCACATCCTCTACGTTCAGGCCGATCAGCTCGGACACCCGGATGCCCGTGGCGTACAGCAGCTCCAGCATGGCGTGATCCCGGAAGCCCTTCTCGTCCACGCACTTGGGCTGCTCCAGGAACAGCTCCACCTCGCGGTTGGTGAGGATCTCGGGATATTTGCGCTCCACCTTCTGAGAGGTCACGGCCTTGGCGGGGTTGGTCTTGACCCGTCCCTCCCGCAGCATGTAGTTATAGAAGGAACGGATGGAGGCTGTGGAGCGCGTCACAGTGGCAGGGGATTTTCCTTTACTGCTCATGTATTGCAGGTATTCGTTGACAGTCTCCTTCTTCACCTTCTTCAGGTCGGTGATGCCGTTGGCCATGAGCCAGGTCTGAAACTGGTTCAGGTCACGGGCATAGGAGTTCAGCGTATTCTTTTGTGCGTGCTTCTCTTCCGCCAGATAGCGGCAGTAGTCGGCGATATGGTCCGGCATATACGCTTCCCTCCTTTCAGGATAGTTTCGTCAGCAGCAGGGCGAACAGCCGCGGCACGGCGGTCACCTCCAGCACCGCGCCCAACAGCAGCAGCGTCAGGCAGGCCGCCAGCGGCCCGCGCCGGGATGGCGCCGCCTTTTCGCCCAGCAGGCGGGCCAGGGCCTTGTCGAAGGCCCATTGGGCCGTCAGCAGGGTGCAGGGGATCAGGATCACGCCCCGGATGCCGAAGGCCGCCAGAGACAGCAGCACCCCGTCACGGCCCAGGCTTGCGGCAAAGCAGGCCACGGCGAAGGACAGGGTGAACCCCTGCCACAGGCACACCAGCGGGATCACCGCCGCGCCGAAGGTGCAGAAGCCCAGCAGGAAGATCACCGCGGGCTCCCGCAGATAGGCGGCGGCCGCCATAGGCAGCGACGCCTGTGTGGGGCCGCTCTCGGCCACCAGTCCGGCATAGCGGCGCAGATAGTCCGCCAGGTCGCCCGCCGTCACGGCAGGCTGCACCACCTGGCCCAGCACGATGCCGGCCGCAAAAAATGCACACAGCGTCAGCAATCGCGTAACACGCGGCTGCGACGCCTGTGCCTGATTCCAAACCCTACGCAGCTTCATGGTATATCACTCACCCCGTCCCACTATATGAGACAAGCCAAGCAAATAGAAGCCATAAGTTACCGTAAATACTATAGGGCAATTTTGGGCAAACCGCAAGGGCTTTCCGCAAATTCCCTGATTTTTGTCAGTTATGTTAAAATGTTATGTAAACAGCATTATGTCTACCGCGTAAAACGAACTGAAATACAGCGCCTCCCTGCCCCGTCCGCTCCGAAATGTGGTAAATCCGGCGGACATAGGGCACCAGATATGGAAATCGGCGCATTTTCGCCGGGAAACCGGACCGCGCCGGTTTTTTGTCAAATCATTTTTGCGAAAAACCCGTTTTTTGTGATTTTTGTCATTGACACATTATGTTACCGCCCGCTTACGGCGCTTTGTCCGGGCATAGGTTTTGCTCTTGCTGCGCTTTTTGCGCTTTCCGCCGCCCGGCAGCAGACAGCCCAGCAGCCCGCCGCCCAACACCGCGGCGGTGATCCAGATGCCCCGGCCGGTGAAATCCAGCGGCTGGGCCGTGGCCAGCGCCGCGATCCACAGCACGGCGTACAGCAGCGCCGCCACCATCAGCGGCAGCAGCCGCTCTCCCCTCCCCTTTCCGGCCAGGCAGCCGCCCAGCAGCACCGACAGGGCGCAGCCGCCATAGAGCCAGCCGTCCGCCAGCTCCGGCGGCAGCGTGCCCCGCGTGATCAGCAGCGCGCCCAGCATGAGCCACAGCAGCAGCGAAGCCACAGCGGTGGCCAGGCCCAGCCAGGTGCGTTTTCCCAAGATCGTTCTCCAAGACATGGATACTCCCCCTTCCCGTTCTGATGACACTGTATGCATCGGGAGGGCAAAAAAATGACGCTCTCGAATGAGAGCGTCATTTTCATGCGGTTGGGAAATTACTCCTCGGTCTTCTCCTCGGCAGCGGGCTCTTCGGCGGGAGCTTCGGCCTTGGGGGCTTCCACCTCGGCGGGAGCCTCTTCCTTCTTGGCCTTCTTGCCGCCGCGCTGCATGGCGGCAGCCTGCTCGTCCAGCGTGCCCACCTGGCCGATCGCGGACTTCAGGAACTCGATGCGGACGCGATCCTCGCTGGTCTCGATGACCACGGTACGGTCGGTAATGGAGACAACACGGCCATACACGCCGCCGATGGTGGTCAGCCAGTCACCCTTCTTCAGGGAGCTGCGCATCTCCTCGGCCTGCTTTTTCCGCTTATTCTCGGGACGGATCAGCAGGAAGTAGAAGATCGCCAGCATGACGACGATCATCAGGATGGAGGACATACCGCCGCCGGTGGTGGCAGTGGAGCCGGATTCGGCATAGGCCGTTGTAATCAGATCAAACATAGGGGATACTCCTTTTCACAGATATCTTGATTATTATACAGAAAACTTGTCCGTTTGGCAAGGGCTTTGGCAGCACTTGCCAAGAAATTTTACACTTTTTCTGCCAGCTTGCGGCTGTACTCGGCCCGGAAGGTGTCAAATTCGTCCTCATCCAGGGCGGTGCGGATCCGCTGGGTCAGCTTATTATAGAAGTACAGGTTGTGCATCACCGCCAGGCGCATGCCCAGCATCTCCTGGGCCGTGAACAGATGGCGGAGGTAGGCGCGGCTGAACTTGCGGCACACAGGGCAGTCGCACTGGGGATCGATGGGGCCGTCGTCCAGCTTGTACTGGGCGTTTTTGATGTTCATAGTGCCCTGCCAGGTAAAGAGCTTGCCGTGGCGGGCGTTGCGGGCGGGCATGACGCAGTCGAAGAAATCCACGCCCCGCGCCACGCCCTCGATGATGTTGCTGGGCGTGCCCACGCCCATGAGGTACCG
>CAKTZN010000194.1 GCA_934635545.1 uncultured Oscillospiraceae bacterium
CGGTCCTTGGGCTCCACATCGTTCATCAGCTTGTCGCCGATCCACAGCTCGCCGGAGGTGATGTCCTCCAGACCGGCCACCATGCGCAGCGTGGTGGATTTGCCGCAGCCGGAGGGGCCTACCAGCACGATGAACTCCTTGTCGGCGATCTCCAGGTTGAACTGCTGGACGGCCACGACGCCCTCGTCGGTGATCTGGAGATTGGTTTTCTTCTCCGGTTCGCCCTTCTTGGCCTTTTTCTTCTTCTCGGTGTTGGGATAGACCTTCTTCAGATCCTTCAAAACGACCTTTGCCATACCTTCTTGACTGTAACTGCTCTGCCTCCGCAAAAAGCAGTCTCGCAGCCGCCTAAGGCGCGCCGCCTTACGACAGGTCTCCACACTGCCGCACCGCCAGCCACAGCGGATCTTCCTCCTTTAATTTGCCGCCGCCGGGCATAAAGTGGAGTGCCCGCCAACGGTTGGAATAAGACAGTACCATTCTATACGAAGACGGGGCAAATTACAAGGGGAAAAATTGTGAATTTTTACCCGGGATTGGTGCGCGGGGGCTTTTTTGTTGCCCGGCGTCAGGCAACCGGTACGGCGGCGCGGCGGCATGGGCAGGGGGCGTGCCCCCCAATACCGAAAGGAGGAGCTTCACATGAGCAACATTCACATCGCCGTCACCGGCGCCGACGCGGCCGTCACCGCGCCCGCCACACTGACCGGCGGCATGGTGGGCGCGGCGGTGGCCTTCACCTTTGCCGACACCGTGTGGGAGACGCTGACCAAGATCGCCGTATTCCAGGCGGGCGGTGTCTGCCGCAGCGTGGCCCAGAGCGACTGGAGCGGCGGCGTCTGCACCATCCCCTGGGAGTGCCTTCAGGCGGTGGGCGAACGCCTGACGGTGGGCGTCTACGGCACGGACGACACCGGCGCGGTGGTGATCCCCACCGTGTACGCCGACTGCGGCTGGATCCTGCCGGGCGCGTCGCCGGAGGGGCCTGCGCCCGCCGACCCCACCGAGCCCTATTTCGCCGCCCTGATGCGCCAGACCCTGGCCCAGGCCAAGGCCAGCGGAGCGTTCACCGGCCCACAGGGCCCCGCCGGGATCAACGGCAAGAGCGCCTACGCCGCCGCCAAGGACGGCGGCTGGATCGGCACGGAATCTGCCTTCAACACGGCGCTGGCGGGTATCGTCAACAAGGCCAACAAGCCGGTCACCCGGACGGTCAACCTGGCCGTCGCCAGTTGGGACGCCGCCAGCCTGTCCCAGACGGTGACCGTGTCCGGCATGACCAGCTCACGGATCATCGTCGTCACCCCGACGCCCAGCGGATGGGCCAACTGGTGCAAATGGGGCATCCGCTGCTCGGCCCAGACCACCGACCGCCTGGCCTTCAAGTGCAATACCGTGCCCACCAGCGGCGTCACGGCCCAGATCCTGATGCTGACCTGAGGGGGGGAGGGCCATGACGGAAACGATCCTGGTGGCGGCGCTGAGCCTGGCGGGCACGCTGGCGGGCGCGTATCTGGCCAACCGCAAGAGCGCGGCCCTGGTGGCCTATCGCCTGGCGCAACTGGAGCAGAAGGTGGGCAAGCACAACCAGGTGATCGAGCGCACCTACGCCCTGGAGGAGGCGGTGTCGGTGCTGGATGAGCGGGTCAAGGTGGCCAACCACCGTATCGCCGACCTGGAGGGACGTGCATAGGATGAAACAGACCACAAAAAGGAGGAACATCATATGAAAGCAAAAACCGATTGGAAGCGCTGGTTCCGTGCGGCAGGCATCCGCGCGGCCCGCACCATGGCGCAGACCGCGGCGGCCACCATCGGCGCCACCGCCGTGCTGTGCGAGGTCAACTGGCTGGCGGTGGCCAGCTCCACGCTGCTGGCCGGTATCCTCAGCCTGCTGACCAGCCTGGGCGGCCTGCCGGAGCTGGAGGAATAAGCCATGCCCAACATCTATCTCAGCCCGGAGGACCGCGCCAGCAACACCTACGCGGCTGCCGCCCTGTGGAACGGGAAGCCCACCAACGAGAAGGAGCAGATGTGCCGCTGCGCCGACCTGCTGGAGGCGGCGCTGACGCGCTGCGGCTTCGCGGTGCGGAACGTGCAGCGGGGCAATATGTACGACCGGGTGAAGGAGTCCAACGCCTGGCCCGCCGACCTGCACATGGCCCTGCACACCAATGGCTTTGACGGTCGGGTGTCCGGCACCCGGGTGCACTGCTATCCCAGCGCCGAGAGCCGCCGCATCGGGCGGCTGATCCAGGATCGCATCGCACCCCTGTCCCCCGGCACGTCGGAGCGGCTGGTGGAGAGCGCCGGGCTCTATGAGCTGCGCGCCAGCCACATGCCCGCGGTGCTGCCGGAGTTCGGCTTCCACGATAACCCGGAGGAGGCACAGTGGCTCATCGACAGCATGCCCCGCATCGCCGAGGAGACGGCACAGGCGGTGTGCGAATTCTTCGCGGTGCCCTATGTGACACCGGCGGCGGAGGCGGAGCAGCCGGTCACGCCGGAGCCGCCCGGGTCGGACACGCCGCTGTACCGGGTGCAGGCAGGGGCCTTCCGCTCCCGCCGCAACGCCCAGGCGTACTGCGAAAAAATAAAGGCTGCCGGGTTCCCGGAGGCGTTTGTCACCGAGGGGTAAGGCGTGTAAGGCATGCAAAAAGAGGACGCGAAAGCGTCCTCTTTTTTTATTCATCGGGAATATAGCGGATAATATCCTCCACCGGGCATTGCAGAATGCGGCACAGGTCGTTCAGCGTGTTCAGGGTGATGCTGCGGTTTTTCCGCAGCGCATCCAGCGTTCCTGTGCTGACGCCGTATTCCTTGATCAGCGTGTACTGGCTGATGCCCTGGCGCTTCATAGTTTCCCACAACGGGTCGAACACGATCACTCCTGTCACCTCCCTGACGCTTTAAGCATACAGGGAATCGTTTCTCTTGAATATTGCCGAATATCGGGCTATAATTGGGATGTGATATGAGAACCCAGGGAATGCTTTGCTCTGACACGGAGCGGGAGGTGAGACGAATGGCAGATTATAAGAAGATGTATCTGACGATGTTCCACGCGGCAGAGGACGCGTTGAACCTGTTGGAGGGCTGCTGCGGCGAGGAAGCGGCCTTGCAGCGGGCGGTGAACGTATTGGCGGCGGCCCAGCAGCGGTGTGAGGACATTTACGCGGAAGGCGAATGAAAAAGAAGGGCATCCGGGGGATGTCCTTCTTTTTGTGTGCGGGTGCGATAAACGGTTGTAGGGGCCGACGACTCTGTCGGCCCTATTGGAAATGTACCGGTCATCGTTAGGGCGGACAGGGTCGTCCGCCCCTACGAAATGGTTGTCGGAAATGCGGCGTGTATTGGGCGGCAGACAAACAGAAAACCCCGCCCGGAGGGCGGGGTCTTCTGCGGCGATGCGCGGACTAGACGCAGCGCCAGCAAAAACGACAGGGGAGAGAGAGAAGAATCGATAGCAGATCGATTGTAAGCTTATTTGGCGGCCAGCAGATCCTCGCCCGTCAGATACTTCTTCAGGGGCTTGTAGGCCACGGCGAACACCACCAGGGTGATGGCGATGTTGGGCAGCATGTAGGCCAGGTTGTACAGCAGAGAGTAGAACCAGGGGGACTTCATGGTCATGCCGAAGAACACGTCGGGCATATAGGCGGCCCAGATGGTGGCGCCCACCACATAGTGTACCAGGAAGCGGGCGAAGCCGGCGATCAGCGTACCGGTGAACACGCCGCTCTTCTTGCGGGCCACCAGACCGGCAAAGCCCAGCACGGTGAAGGCCAGCAGATAGTCGCCGATGATGGACTGCCAGCCGATGGCGAAGCCGCCGTCAAACACGAACTGCAGCACGCCGAAAACAAAGCCGCTCAGCAGGCCGGGCCCAAGGCCCCAGCGCACGGC
>CAKTZN010000195.1 GCA_934635545.1 uncultured Oscillospiraceae bacterium
TTTGCAGCCTATCACCGGCGACCTGCCGCCCCGGCTGTACAGCCGCTCGCTGGCGGGGTACTTCCGCTCTCTGCCCGCCCTGCCCCTGAACGTGGGCATGCTGGTAGGCGCGGGTACTCTCCGGGCCGACGCGGCGGGCTATCAGCTGACGGAGCTGGCGGACGGCCACTTTGCCGCCATTCACTGCCAGATGGAGCAGGCCCTTTCCGACGGCGCGCTGGGCGTCAGTCTGGGACTAGGCTATGCGCCGGAGTGCTTCTATTCCACCGCCGACCTGATCCGGGCCTTGCAGCCGGTGGCGGGGACGGATATTCCCGTCACCGTCCACATGCGGCAGGAGGGCGGCGGCGTGGCGGAGTCGATACGGGAGATGATCGCCGTGGCCCGCGCGCTGGACTGCCCCGTTCACATCAGCCATCTCAAGGCCATGGGCCGGGACAACTGGGGCAAAAAGATCCCTCAGGTGCTGACGCTTTTGGAGCAGGCGCAAAACGAGGGTTTGCGGGTGGACTGCGACGTGTATCCCTACACCGCCGGCTCCACCCAGCTGCTGCACATTCTGCCGCCGGACTATCTCACCGGCGGCATGGAGGCGGTGGTGGAGCGTCTGCGGGACAAGAACGTCCGCCGTGAGCTGGCGGCGCGCATCGAAAGCGGCGCGGGCTTTGACGACATCGCCAAGCTGGCGGGCTGGGACGGCATCTATCTCACCTCCCTCCACTGCCCGGAGGATCACCCCTATCAGGGCCACAACCTGATGGAGATCGCCGCCCTGATGGGCCAGGATCCCCTGTCCTCCTGCTGTGAGCTGCTGGCCCGTGAGCACGGGCAGATCACCATGATCGACTTTATGGCGTCGGAGGAGGACATCTGTGATATTCTGCGCTCTCCCCTGTCCTGCGTCATCTCTGACGCCACCTATCCCACGGAGGGACAGCTCCATCCCAGGGTCTGCGGCAACGTGACCCATCTGCTGGAGCACTTCGTCCGTGAGAAGGGCGCTCTCACCTGGGAGCAGGCCGTCCACAAGCTGACGGGCCGCGGCGCCCAGGTGCTGGGTCTGAAGGGCAAGGGCCGTCTGGCGGCGGGCTATGACGCCGACGTGTGCGTGTTCGATCCTCAGGCCCTTCATGAGCGGGCCACCTATACCGAGCCGCAGCAGACCTCGCAGGGGATGTCCCTTGTGCTGGTGGGCGGCGAGGCCGCATTGGAAAACGGACGCCCCACCGGCATCTGCGCCGGACGGGCCATCAGGAGGTAACGTATGCTGGAAAAAATCATTGCCATCGTCCGGGCGGCGGGCGACATGATCCGTGACGCCCACAACATCGAGCGGGACACACGCGAGAAGACCGGCGCGGCGGATCTGGTGACGAAATACGATGTGGCGGTGCAGGAATTCCTGCGGCGTGAGCTGCTGGCCATCTGCCCCGAGGCCGACTTCTTCGGCGAGGAGGGGCAGCACGAGGCGCTGACGAAGGACTGGACGTTTATCGTCGATCCCATCGACGGCACCACCAACTTTGTGCGGGAGCTGCATTACAGCAACATCGCCGTGGCCCTGTGCCATCAGGGACAGGTGCGCTATGCCGTGGTGTACAACCCCTTTGTGGAGGAGCTGTATGCGGCGGAGCGGGGCCATGGCGCCACGCTGAACGGGCGGCCCATCCATGTGTCCGATCACGACGCGGCCCACGCCATCTGCATGTGCGGCAGCACCATCTACGACCGCCGCTATACCGACCGGAGCTTCGCCATCATGCGCTGGCTCTATGACCACACGCTGGACTTCCGCCGCTTCGGCTCGGCGGAGCTGGACATCTGCCAGGTGGCCGCCGGGCGCATCGAGGTGTTCTTCGAGTGCCGTCTGTCCCCCTGGGACTTCGCCGCCGGCAGTCTGATCCTGGAAGAGGCGGGCGGCCGCCTTACCCGCCTGGATGGCAGCGCCATCGACCCCAGGGAGCCCGGCAGCGTCTGGGCCACCAACGACAAGTGCCGGACGCTCTATCGGGAGCTGCCTCAATAAGCAAGAAAAAACCGCCCATATGGGCGGTTTTATTCTTCTTCCTTCAGGTTCTCCAGCGCCACACGAACTGCTTCGATCACAAACGCGGAAAATGTGCACTCCGTTCCGCGGATGGCCTCCTCTACATCCTGGATCATCTCGTTGGGAAAGCGGATGGATTTATTGGTAGAGCCCGGCGGCTTGGGAATTTTGAATTTTGCCATAATGCACCCCGCAATAGTGTTTATTCTTCGTTTATTTCTTTCCCGGTGCGTTGGCGGCGTAGACGCACACCAGGATCACCGCCACGCCGATGATCTGCCACAGGCCGAAGGGCTCCTTCAGCAGCGCCACGCCTGCCAGCACGCTGACCACCGTGGTCACGTTGCTGAACAGCGACGCCTCCGACACCGTCAGGTGGGCGTTGGCGAAGTTCAGCAGAAAGTACGCCACCACCGAGGACACCACGCCCAGATAGATCACCGCGCCCCAGAAGCTGCCGCTCCGGATGGCGGGCAGGAACGTCTCCGCCATGTGGCCCGCCCCCTGGATCAGCGCCGATGGGATGAAGAACAGCATACCCACCGTGAACATCACATACGTCACCTCGAAGGCGGTGAACTTCGCCGCCGCCTTGTGGCTGAGGGTGTAGTACACCGCGTCGCAGCCCACCGTCATCAGCAGCAGGAGCAGGCCCAGCAGGGAGATATGGGTCTCGCCGCCGGTGTAGATCAGCGCCACGCCGCCGATGCACAGCACCGCGCAGATCACCTGCCGCCGGGTCACCTTCTCGTGCAGCACCAGCACATCCATCAGGATGCAGGCGATGGGCACCACGGCGATGATGGTGCCCGCCACGGCAGAGGAGGTGTACAGGATGCCGTAATTCTCGCAGAAGAAGTACAGCACCGGCTGGATCAGGCCCAGCAGCACCAGCGAGCCGATGGGCTTGCCCTTCAGGAAAAAGGCGAACAGGGGCCTGCCCCGCAGCCTTCCGATCAGCGCGTTGGTCAGGATCACCAGGGTCATGGCGATAAAGGCGACGGCAAACCGGAACGCCAGCAGCACCGTGGGCTTGGCCACCGCCAGCGCCAGCTTGGAGAACATGAAGCTCATGCCGAAAATGGCGCTGGCCAGCAGGGCGAAGACCAGCGACATGGTGTGGGTTTTCTTGTTGTGCATCGTACTCATCTCACTTTCAGATTTCGACTCATCTTATCATAGAAGAAGCTTTTTCGCAAGATGCGGAGTTGTTCGGGCCGATGTGGGCATCGGCCCCTACGCATACTACCGGCAGAGCTTTGTAGGGCGCGATGCCCACATCGCGCCGCACGGTGGATGCAAAAGGATTTTCTCCGTACCAGTCAGCGGCAGCGGCGCTGGCGCAAAAACGATTCGATGATGGATCGAATAAGAAGATCTCATGCGAACGCGCGGTATGCAACTGCGTCTTTTTGAGCTGTATAGCGCGCTGAGGAAATGCAAAAACGTAGTTTTTGCTGGCGTTCTTTTCCCCTTTCTTTCGCTATTGAAAGAAAGGGGCCGCCGGAGGCCGTTCTCGCCCCGCAGGGCAAAACTCCCAATCAATAATAAATCCAAAAAAGCAAACGCCGGGCGACAGTCCGGCGTTTGCTTTACCATAAATCAGAAACAGAAATCTCATTTATTTACCCGTATGGACACAATTCCGCCTTGTGTCACTTGGCCACACGACTGACGACGCCCACGACCACCAGCACTACAGCCAGACCGGCCAGCAAAAGATTCAGACCCATAACCGTCGCTCCTTTCCTCATGTGTTCCCGGGTTGATTATAAGATACCACAAGGCTCTCCATTTGTAAAACGCACCATTTTCATCATTTTCATGAAAAAATGTTTGAACTCCG
>CAKTZN010000196.1 GCA_934635545.1 uncultured Oscillospiraceae bacterium
TTTGTGGAGGCCAGTCGGCAGGACAAGCCCTTCGGCACGGCGGAGGAGATATTGATGCACCTGCTGGACGGCGGCTTTCCCTCGGCGGCCTATTTCCGACTGCAGGCATCCAGCACCTATCTGGCGGATTTCCACCCCGCCGCCTTTGCACTGATCGATCTGGCGGCGTATCACGCCCTGTATCTGGGCAAGAGCCAGTTGAAGGACGAACTGACCTACCGGTTTTACGCCTCCCATCCGTTCCTCTATCAGGGTGATGTCATCCTGTTTCTGCACGAGGGGTATGACCCCGCCGAATTTGACGCGCTTGTGGAGGAGTTCCACCTGAAGGTGGTCATTTCCGAGCTGATAACGGACCTCTACGACCTGCCTGCCCTGTACCGCACCACCCGTGAGGCGCTGGCCGTGATCACAGATACCGGCTTCCGCGGCGGCAGTGTCTATCATGTGGAGCAACTGCGCACATTGCTGATGCTGACCGCTGCCCGGCGGTACAGGAGCCTGATCCTGCCCCAGGTCAAGGCCCTTGCAGCGTGTGATAGGGAAAAGGGCAGCCAGTATTGCGAGACGCTCTACTACTACCTGACCTGCGGGCGATCCCTGAAGGACACCTGCGAAGCGCTGTTCACCCACCGGAACACGGTGCTGTACCGCATCCACAAAATGCGGGAGGACTTCGCCGTTCCGCTGGACGATTCCACGGCCCATACGGCGCTGCTGCTGTCTGCGGCGCTGACCCTGCTGGACAGCAAGGGCGCGGAATTTTTCATAGACGACCCGGCGGCTCAGGCGGCGAAAAACACTCTTTGACTTTGGAAAGCTCTGTGCTATACTATAAAGGCTTAATGACCGCCGCTATATCAGAAGCCGCCGTTCATTGTGCCTGCGAAGAACGAGAAATTTGAAAGCTGCTCTTGAAAAATGGGTTCAGGAGGTTCCGTGAAATGAAGTGTGAAGAATTTCGGGTCGATCTGCGTACCGTCCCACACAGCGCCAACCGACAGCGTTCGGCGCAGCTACTTTTTCAGTTGAACCACACGCTGCCGTTTTCGGAGGAATACAATGCCTTGCTCCGTGAACTGTTGGGCGACAATCTGGGTGAGGGCAGCACCATTGCCCCGCCGCTGAGCGGTGCGGCGCTGGATATGCTGAAGATCGGCAAGGGCGTTTTTGTCAACTCCAATTTGCTGGCCATGGCGCGGGGCGGTATTACCATTGGAAACTACGCCCGCATCGCCGCCAATGTCCAGTTGATCTCCAACAATCATGACCCGTATGATCTGGATGTGCTGACCTGCAAGCCGGTGGAGATCGGGGACTACGCGTGGATCGGTGCGGGTGCGACGGTGCTGCCCGGTGTGCGTGTAGGGCGTCACGCCGTGGTGGGCGCGGCCTCTGTGGTGACCAAGGATGTGCCGGACTACGCCGTGGCGGTGGGCAACCCTGCCAAGGTCATCAGAATGCTGGACAAGGAGAAGTTCAGGGAGGATGAGGCGTAAAAGACGTGACGCTTTGGGGCGATCAGCAAGGCCATTGCCAGGATCATGAGCGAGGCGGGCTTTGATTGGGTGTATCCACGGAAATGGACTTGTCCAGTCGCAGAAAGCGCAGCCTTGACCGGACACACCGGCCGGGAGAAAGAAAAGACAAAAAATGCCCTGCCGCGCATGATAGCCGCGGCGGGGCATTTTATATGGCGTATCATCGCAGCAGCGGCATGCTGCCGGTGAGCTTGTTGACCAGCTTCTTCGCGCCGCAGAGGGCGACACCAAAGTATTGCAGGCCGGTTTCCTCCGCCTGTGCCATTCTTTCCATAAATTCGCCGTAGGTCTTGCAGCGCTGGGCCAGGTCGGAGAAGTCCACCACGGTCACGTCCCGAAACTCCGGCTGATACAGCTTTTCACGCAGCGCCTTGATGGCCTCCGGCGGGGCTTTCAGGATGGGGACGGGGAATTCGATGATGCCCAGGTGGGGACGGCCGCTTTTGTCGGTCACGTCGGCTCCCACCACCTCCGGCATTCGCTGCCCCAAGGTGATGCCCATGATGGCCGCCGTGTTGGCGATCAGGCCAAGCGGCAGATGCTCGTCAATGACCATGACGCATTTTTCATTTTGCAGATCCATAGTTTCCTCCGTTCTCAGCGGCGCTCCCGGAAAATGTCCCGGTAGGTACCGGGGGCCAGACCGATGAAGCGCCTGAAATAATTGGCAAAATGGCTTTGGTCGGAAAAGCCTGTCCGCAGAGCGACCTCCACAGGCGTGAGGCCCTGCTCCAGCAGCTTCCGGGCTTCTCCGATGCGGATGTTCTCCAGGTAGCGATAGGAGGTGATGCCCTTTTCCACGGTAAAGGCGCGCAGCAGGGCAGATTTGCTGAGTCCTGCGCAGCGGCACAACTGCTCCAGACTGATGTGCTGGGCGTAGTGCGATTCCATGAACCGGCATGTCCGCTGGACATCCTCGCGGCACGCGGGCGTATCCGCCGCGGGAGACTGGCGGTATCGCCGGAACAGCGTGGACATCAGGAGCAGCAGACATTCCTCCTTTTCAAATTCGTGGGAGCCGCTCATGACCAGCCGGTGGAGTGAGCGAAGACAGCAGGCGGTTTCTTCGTCGCGGATCACAGGCTGGGAGAAATGCGGCAACTCACGCCTGCCGGTCACCTCACCGGCCAGATCCGCCATAGTTTCCCGGGAAATATTCAGCGCCCGGTAATCCAGCGTATCGCCGCCGCTCTGCGTGCAGGCGTGGTTGTCGCCGGGATTGAACAGAAGGATGTCACCGGGGCCCAGTACGTATTCCGTCCCCTTGCAGGACAGTACGCGCTGCCCGGCTTCCATCAGGCCAAGCACATAGTATTCGTGGAAATGGTTGGGGAACGGCTGCGCGATCCCGGTGAACTGACAGGCTTCGAGATGAAGGTCATCGTCATAGGTCACGGCACGGCTCTCTTGTCTCATGGGCATGTCCTCCTTGCTGTGGTTATTTTACCACTGATAGCGCGGATGGGCTTGTAAAATATCTTCATTTTTGCGGCGGCCTGATGCGGTTGCCCACAGGTAACTGAACAGAGACATAAGAAAATGTTGGGTACGAATGTGACAAAAATTTTATGGGAGAAAATGTAAAAAAACAGAGAAAATTTTTCTTTTCAACTGCATAAATGTATGGTATACTTTTCCCAATATTATCAGAGGTAGTATTCATTATTAAAAAGGCAGGGGAGTGAGAGCGTTTGAGTGAGCTGCTGAGAATGGAGCATATCAGCAAGCGGTTCGGCAATTTCTACGCCAACCGGGACATCAGCCTGACCGTGAACCGGGGCGAGGTATTGACGCTGCTGGGCGAAAACGGCGCGGGCAAATCCACGCTGATGAATATTCTGATCGGCCTGTATCAGCCCACCGAGGGTAAGATCTTTCTGGAGGGGAAAGAGGTTCGGATCGAGTCGCCCAGCCAGGCGGTGAAGCTGGGCATCGGCATGGTGCACCAGCACTTCATGCTGGTGGAGGCCATGACGGTGTTTGACAACATCATCCTGGGCGACAAGCACGCCAAGGGCCTGTTTATCGACCGTGCCGCCCGCCGTAAGGAGATCGAGGAACTGTCCGCCAGGTATGGCCTGGACGTGCAGTTGGATCGCCTGATCACGGAGATCTCCGTGGGTGAGCAGCAGCGCACCGAGATCCTGAAGGCCCTGTACCACGGCGCCGAGCTGCTGATCCTGGACGAGCCGTCCGCCGCCCTGACGGATATCGAGGTGGAGGGCCTGTTCGCCATCATGCGCAAGCTGGTGTCCGAGGGCAAGAGCATCATCTTCATCAGCCACAAGATGCGCGAGGTCATGCACATCTCCGACCGCATCACCGTGCTGCGGCTGGGCGAGGTGGTGGG
>CAKTZN010000197.1 GCA_934635545.1 uncultured Oscillospiraceae bacterium
CCCCGCTGGTTCATCTGCTTCAGGGCGTCGGCCTCCACGGTCTCCGGCATCTTGGGGTTCACCTTCTCCACGCAGGCCAGCACACCCACCTTGGGGCAGTCGTAGCCCATGGCGTGGAGGACGCCCACAGTATTCTCGATGATGGCCTTCTTCTGCTCCAGCGTGGGATAGGTCACCATGCCGCCGTCCACGGGGCATAGCAGTTTGTGATAGCCGGGCACCTCGAAGATGGAGAAGTGGCTCATGACGCCGCCCTTGCCCAGACCGTGCTCCTTGTTGACCACGGCCTTCAGCAGCACGGCGGTATCCAGCTTACCCTTCATCAGCAGGTCGGCCTTGCCCTCCCGCACCAGCGCCACCGCCTTGGCGGCGGCTTCCGCCAGATCGGGCACATCGTAGATATCCCCGGCGGGGACAGTCTCGCCCATCTCCGCCAGTACGCTGTCGATGATGGCCTTGTCACCCACCAGCACCGGCTCCACGATACCCTCGGCGCGGGCCTTCAGGGCCGCTTCAATGGTATGGGGATCGCCTGCGGCGGCCACGGCCATGCGGGCCTTGGCGGGCTTGCCCTTCACATGGGCGATCATCTCGTCAAAATTGTGAAACTCCATGGCGCCTCCTTACCGCTGCTCCGCGCCCAGCTTCAGACCTAGCTCAAAGGCCTGCTTGTTCAGGGGCAGCAGGGCGGGCTTCTTGCCCAGCTTATGGGCACCACCATCAAGCTGAAGAATATCCTGAAGGAGTGGAAAACGGTGGTCATCGTTCTCTGCTCCACCGTCGCCATCTGTCTGGGCGTATACTTTATCGGATCGCTGTTTATTGAAAAGGATATGGCCCTGATGGGCGCGCCCATCCTCGGCGGCGGTGTGGTGGCCTTTCTGGTGATGCGCGACGCGCTGGCGTCGGCGGGAGACCAGATCGTCCTCTTCGGCTCACTGGTGCTTGTGGTGCAGGGTGTTGTCGGCTTCCCCATCGCCTCCATCATGTGCAAAAAAGAGGCGCTGCGGCTGAAGGGCAAGATCGCGGATGGCAGCCTTGCGCTGCGCAGCTCCCTTGAAGCGGAGGACGAGAAGAAGCCCGCATGGCGCATTTTCCCCAAGACCCCGGATGCGTATAACGGCGATAACTACCTGATCGCAAAGCTGGCGCTGGTCGCCTGCCTTGCCCAGTGGCTTTCCGGCCTTACCAACGGCAAGGTCAATATGCTGGTGATCTGCCTGATCCTGGGCGTGCTGTTCCGGGAAGTGGGCTTCCTGGACGAGGCGTCTCTGACGAAGGCCAACGGCTTTACCTTTGTCATCGGCGCGGTGCTGGTGAATGTCTTTGCCAGCCTGGCCTCCACGACCCCCGCCATCCTTCTTTCCATGATCAAGCCGCTTCTCATCGCTGTGGTCATCGGTCTGGTGAGCTGCGCCGTCGTGGCGATCCTGGTGGGCAGAATTTTCAAGCAGAGCTGGTATATGTCCTTCGCCCTGGGCGTCACCGCGCTGTTCGGCTTCCCCGGCACGCTGATCGTTCCCACCGAGGTGGCGAAGGCCGTGGCCGAAAACGACGAGGAAAAGGAGCTGATCCTGCAGAACATCCTGCCGCAGATGATCATTGCGGGAATGGTCTCCGTGTCCATCGTTTCGGTGATCTTCGCCGGCATCATGGCGGAGTGGGCGTAATTTACCTTTGTTTCACCTCTATTTTCTCCTATAAAGAACAGCGGGCCGCACATGCGGCCCGCTGTTCTTTATAGGAGAAAAGCTTTTTATAAAAGGAGACGGCAGCAGCGCTGCCGTCTCCTTTTGCTTGAGGATCATTCAACGGTCTCCTTCACATACTTGGCGATCTTGCGTGCCGCCGTGGGCTGGGAGATGCCCAGCGCCTTGGCCACCGCCACAGAGGTGCCGTATTTGGCGTAGGCGTCCCGGATGATATGTCCCTCGAAGGCCTCCATCTGCTGGGCCAGCGTGCCGCCCTCCGACGGAAGAGGCAGGGGCGACGCGCCCATCTGCTCACTGGACAGCACGCCGATATCCACCACCGGATCCTGGGCGCAGATCACCAGCCGCTCCATCATGTTCTCAAGCTGCCGCACGTTGCCCGGCCACGGGCACTGCTCCAGATAGGACAAAAGCCGGGGGCTGAGCGTCAGATCCTTGTGATACTCCTCGCAGAAGCGGGTCAGAAACCGGTGGGCCAGGGGCGGAATATCCTCCGGCCGCTGCCGCAGGGGCGGGATATGCAGCCGGATCACGTTCAGCCGGTAAAAGAGGTCGGAGCGGAACAGCCCGCGGTGTACTTCTTCCTCCAGATTGCGGTTGGTGGCCACGATCAGCCGGATGTCCAGCTCGATGCGCCTGGTACCGGATACACGCTCGATGGTCTTTTCCTGAATGAGCTGCAGCAGCTTGGACTGGATGTGGGGCGGCAGCTCACCGATCTCGTCCAGAAACAGTGTACCGCCGTTGGCCAGCTCGATCTTGCCGATCTTGCCGGTGCTGGACGCGCCGGTAAAGGCGCCCTTTTCATAGCCGAACAGCTCCGATTCGATGAGGTTCTCGTGGAGCACCGCGCAGTTGACCTCGATGAAGGGCTTGCCCGCGCGGTCGCTCATGGCGTGGATGGCCTTGGCCACGGCGCTTTTGCCCACGCCGGTCTCGCCGGTGATAAGGATATTGGCCCGCGTGTTGGCGGTGTTCTGCATCAGCGTCCACAGCCGCTGCATGGACTGACTCTTCCACACCAGACTGGTAGCGGTGTTGCGGGTACGCAGCTCGGCGATCTCCTGGGAGTACTGGGTCAGGGAGTCCTGCATCTGCTGGAAGTTCCGGTGGATGGCGTTGATCTGCTCCATGGACACGGTGTTGAAGCACACCGCGTATTTCAGGTTGCCCGCCCCGTCAAACAGGGGGATGCCAACGGTCATCACGTTGGTGTGGGTGTGGTTGATGGTCTGGGTGGTGGTGATCTTCTTCTTGGTGCGGATGATCTCTGCCGTGATGCAGGGGGAGAAGGTGCCGTCCGCCTCCAGATCAAAGGCGGACTTGCCCACGATGGAGCCGTGGGCAAAGCCAAAGTTCTTTTCATACGTCTCGCTGACCTGCAGGATGATGCCGTTGGCATCGGACAGCATCATGTCATCCGCCAGCACCAGATTATTCTGGGGGCTGAGAATCTCAAACAGGTCGTTCAGATTGATGTCCTCCGGAAACAACCGGGAGATACTGGATTGCGGCATAAAACGCCCTCCTTTGCTATTCACGCTTGATTATACGCTATTCACATGTGAATAGCAAGAGGCGAAACTTTAATTTCGTGTCGTTTTGCCGCCAATTATTTCGGCTGTATTCTAAATATAGATTTTCTCGTCGCTGTGCCGCGGAGGGCAGAAGCAGGGCTGTCTATTCATTTCTGAATAGACAGCCCTGCTTTTCGCAGTATTTTCCCCGGAAAGCGACCGTCTTCCGGCAAAATGCCTTCGTTCGTTGGCGGAAACCACCAAACGGAACGTGGAAAAATCGTCGAAAGCACCATGCGGATTGGCATGATAATTGCTACATTATAGAAGCAAAGCCAAAGAAAAAACCTACCTTATTGTGATCAGGAGGAAATGTGCTATGTCTCAGACAGTACGATTTGAAAAGCAGGACAGCATCGCCATCGTGACCATCGACCGGCCCGAGGCCCTGAACGCTCTGAACGGCGACGTGATTGCGGAGCTGGAGCAGGTGGTAACGTCGCTGGAGAATGACCGCGACGTGCGCTGCATGATCCTTACCGGCGAGGGCCGCTCCTTTGTGGCCGGTGCCGACATCGGCGCCCAGTATCCGCTGGATCTGGACGGCGGCCGCCGCTGGGGTCAGCGGGGCAGCGCCCTGTTCCG
>CAKTZN010000198.1 GCA_934635545.1 uncultured Oscillospiraceae bacterium
CTGTGCCTGATGAAGCGTTTGCAGATGGCGGGCAACAAGCCCATCGCCCTGATCGGCGACGGCACCACCCTGATCGGTGACCCCTCCGGCCGTACCGATATGCGCCAGATGCTGACGACGGAGACCATCAAGCACAACGCGGAGTGCTTCAAGCGCCAGATGGAAAAGTTTATCGACTTCTCCGATGGCAAGGCCCTGATGCTGTATAACTCCGAGTGGCTGAAGCCTCTGAACTATATCGAGCTGCTGCGCGAGGTGGGTGGCTGCTTCTCCGTCAACAACATGCTGCGTGCCCGCTGCTACGAGCAGCGCATGGAGCGTGGTCTGAGCTTCCTGGAGTTCAACTACATGATCATGCAGAGCTACGACTTCTACTACATGTTCCAGCATTACGGCTGCAACATGCAGTTCGGCGGCGACGACCAGTGGAGCAACATGCTGGGCGGCACCGAGCTGATCCGCAAGAAGCTGGGCAAGGACGCTCACGCCATGACCATCACCCTGCTGATGAACTCCGAGGGCAAGAAGATGGGCAAGACCGCCAGCGGCGCTGTGTGGCTGGATCCCAACAAGACCAGCCCCTTCGAGTTCTATCAGTACTGGCGCAACGTGGGCGACGCCGACGTGCTGAAGTGCATCCGCATGCTGACCTTCCTGCCGCTGGAGCAGATCGACGCCATGTCCAGTTGGGAAGGCTCCCAGCTCAACGAGGCCAAGGACATTCTGGCCTATGAGCTGACCAAGCTGGTCCACGGCGAGGAGGAGGCCGAGAAGGCCCGCACCGCCTCTCAGGCCCTGTTCTCCGGCGCCGGCGATACCGAGCATATGCCCACCACTGAGCTGACCAACGACGACTTCGGCGGCGGCTCCATCGACGTGCTGAGTCTGCTGGTGAAGTGCGGTCTGGCCGCCTCCAAGGGCGAGGCCCGCCGTCTGGTGCAGCAGGGCGGCGTGTCCGTCAACGACGAGAAGGTGTCCGCGATCGAGACCACCTTCGGCTGCGAGCAGTTTACAGGCGATGGTGTGATCATCAAGAAAGGCAAGAAGGTGTTCCATCGCGCTGTTCTGGTATAATTTTTCCTCCAAGACCCTATTCCCCTGTTTATATCACTGACCATGATATAGCTCAAACAAATAAGCCGTGGCTTTCGCCACGGCTTATTTGTTTTTGGTAGTATATTCCTTCGTAAATAGAAAAGGCAGAAACACTACGGCAAATACTGCTGCGTTCAGCAGCAGGGACTGCCATGTCCACACCACGCCCACAGGAGATATGGCAAAGAACATGGTGACGAAGGAATTGTTGAGAAAATGCAGCAGGGAGACGGCCCAGATATTACTGGTTTTCAGATAGACCCAGCCGAAGAATGTGCCAAGGGACACACAGGCGATCAACTGCCCCAGCAGGCTGAGCAGTGCGGTCACCGGACTGTAGTAATAGAGATTCAACGGCAGATGCCACAGTCCCCACAGCAGGCCCAGCAGGATCACGCCCTTTCGCGGGCCAAAACGGCTTTGCAGGATGGGCTGCAGGTAGTAACGCCAACCGTACTCCTCACCAAACATCAGGGCGAGATTCAGCACGGCCCATAGCGGCAGCAGCAAGAGTGACATAACTGCGTTTTCCTGAAATTGCACAGTGTGGAGCATTGCGGGAACATCGCCGGTCAGGACACCGGCGGTCAGCAGCCGCAGCAGAAGCTGAAGGCAGAGCAGCAGGCCAAACAGGCCGCACAACAACAGCCCGTGCTTCCAGTTTTGGGAAAAGGCTAGGCCGGAGCGGGCACGATTCTCAGGTTCCATGCATAAGAGTCGGATCAGGCACACGATACTGGACAGTGCTCCGACGATGATTGCCATTCGTGTCATATCGTGCCCGAAAGCCTGAAGCATGCAAAGAATGACCATGACAACGGTAAAAAGAATATAGGTTCTGTAAAAGGGGCGTGCGGGGCAGTTCTCCTTTTCAAAGTACAGCTTGCCCGCCATCACGGCACAGGCGGGCAAAAACATCCATGTGTTGGGAAAAATATCCGTATTGCCGCCCCGATAATAGGTGATCCCCAGCAGCACGCCGAGCAGCACGGGCATACCAAATGCGATGACAAAAAAGAGGGAGAGATGTTTTTTCGCGATGAGTTCCATAGTATCCTCCTTTTCTGACAGGTGGGTGAACGGTTCCTTCTTCCATTCTACCGGCAAAAGGCCGTGGTGTCCAGCAACTTGAACTTGCATATGCAAAAACTCCACGCAACTTCAAGTTGCGTGGAGTTTTCTATCACAATATCACACCGAGAACAGAATATCCGCATAGGTGGGCAGGGGCCAGTGCTGTGCGCCGGTGATGGCCTCCAACTGATTGATGAGGGCGCTGGCCTTCTGGCGGCGGGCGTCCACCTGATCCCGGTAGTAGCAGGCGGCCTTGATGCCGCCGTCCATGGCGGGCGCCTTGTTGATGGCCCGCTCCAGTGCCTCACAGGCGTCGTACAGCTTGCCGGACAGGTCGGCCAGCTTCCGCAGCGTGGCCTCCTCCATCTTCACGGACAGGGGGATGCCGCAGTTCTGCTTGTGGAACAGGGCTGTGGCCAGCTCGTCGGAATACTTGCTGACGGCGGGCATGATCTGGCGGCGGGCCATATCCAGCAGGGTATTGCCCTCGATAGTCATGACCTTGCAGTAGTTCTCCAGATGGATGTTGTAGCGGGCCTCCAGCTCATCACGGGTCAGCACGCCGTGGCGGCTGAACATGTCGATGTTCTTCTCCGCGATGTAGGCGGGCAGAGCGTCCACGGTGTTGCCCAGATTGCACAGGCCGCGGCGCTTGGCCTCGGCCACCCACTCGTCGCTATAGCCGTTGCCGTTGAAGATGATTCGCTGGTGGGCGGCAAAGGTGTCGTGCAGCAGCGTCTGCAGGGCGGACTGGAAGTCCTCGGCCTGTTCCAGAATGTCGGCGAACTGCTCCAGCTCCTCGGTCATGATGGTGTTCATCACGGCGCTGGGGCTGGCGATGGACTGGCTGGAGCCCAGCATGCGGAACTCGAACTTATTGCCGGTGAAGGCCAGGGGAGAGGTGCGGTTCCGGTCGGTGGTATCCTGGGGGATCTCCGGCAGGGTGTCCACGCCGATCTCCAGGCGGCGCTTGGTAACGTCCACATACTCCGTACCCTGGATGATGGAGTCCAGAATGGCGGTCAGCTCGTCGCCCAGGAACACGGATACGATGGCGGGAGGGGCCTCGTTGCCGCCCAGACGGCGGTCGTTGCCGGGATAGGCCACGCAGCAGCGCAGCATGTCCTGATACTCGTCCACGCCCTTGATGAAGGCCGCCAGAAACAGCAGAAACTGGGCGTTCTGGCTGGGGGTCTTGCCGGGCTTGAGAAGATTCTCGCCGGTGTCGGTCTGCAAAGACCAGTTGTCGTGCTTGCCGCTGCCGTTGACTCCGGCAAAGGGCTTTTCATGCAGCAGGCACACCAGACCGTGACGTTCGGCCACGGTTTTCAGCAGCTCCATGGTGAGCTGGTTGTGGTCGCAGGCGATGTTGGCGTTGCAGTATACGGGGGCGTTCTCATGCTGGGCAGGAGCCACCTCGTTGTGCTCCGTCTTGGAGAACACGCCCAGCTTCCACAGCTCCACGTCCAGCTCATGCATAAAGGCCGCCACACGGGGCTTGATGGCGCCGTAGTAGTGGTCGTCCAGCTCCTGTCCCTTGGGGGGCTTGGCGCCAAACAGGGTGCGGCCGCACAGCCGCAGATCCTCCCGGCGGCGATAGTCCTCCTTGTCGATGAGGAAGTACTCCTGCTC
>CAKTZN010000199.1 GCA_934635545.1 uncultured Oscillospiraceae bacterium
AAGGCCTACACCCTGATCGCCGCCGCCGCTGTTGGCGTGGGCTGCATCCTGGTGTGCGCCGACTGCCTGGGCGGCAACAACATCCATCCCGCCGCTCTGCTGGGTATCGAGAATCCCAAGGCCTGGGCCGCTGACTGGCTGGACTTCTGGGATATGATCTCCGAAGGTATCATGATGCCTCTGGGCGCGCTGCTGATGTCCCTGATGATCGGTTGGGAGATCGGCCCCGAGGTGGTCAAGGAAGAGTGCGAGCAGCAGGGCCAGAAGTTCGGTGCTTACGGCTTCTTCAAGATCTGCTGCAAGGTCATCACCCCGCTGTGCATGCTGCTGATCCTCTACGGTCAGGTCATGTCCTTCTTCGGCTAAGACTGAGCACTGTATATTGATACACAACTGAATGTATAAAAGAAAGACCGGAGCCCGCCGCTCCGGTCTTTCTTTTTGCTGAAAAAAATGATGGCAGCGGGACCAAAGGCCCTGCTGCCATCATCATTATGCAAACAATTCGATCGCGTGGTGCAGATTTTGGATCTCTACCTTGGGCTGGCTGGCGGCGTATTCACCGTCCAGCGACCAGGGGATGATGTCATCGGTGGTCAGCGTCACATGCGCCACATGGCGGAAGATGATGCCCGGCGCGTCGTACTCCATCCGGGTCAGGGAACCGATCAGCGTACTGAGTTCCAGGGCGTTCTTCGGCATCCGCAGCAGCAGCAATTCAAACTTGCCGTCGTCCATTTTCACATGGGTGGGATCCAGCTTCATCAGCCCGCCAAGAGAGGTGGAGTTGCATACAGCGCCGAATATATATTCGCCCTCAAACACCTCGCCGTCCGCCTCGATGCGGCAGCAATAGGGCCGCAGGGAGTCCAGATCGTTCATGCCCTCGAAGATATAGGCCAGATGGCCCAGGGCGTTTTTCGCCGCCTGGGTGGCGGAGTAGGAGGCCCGGGTGAAGGCGCCGAAGGAGGCCACATAGGCGAAATACCGTCCGTTGTGCTGGCCCAGATCCAGCCGCTTGGGCTGGGTGCAGGCGGCGATGGCGTTGGCCGCCGCCATGGGCTGGGCGGGGATGTGGAGGCTGGCGGCAAAATCGTTGGTGCTGCCGTGGGGGATATAGCCCACGGGAGGGCGGTGCTCCAGTGTCATCAGGCCGCACAGGGTTTCGTTCAGCGTGCCGTCGCCGCCGGCGCAGACCACCAGGTCGAAGTCGCCGCCCAGCTCCGCCGCGGCCCGCTTGGCGTCACCGGGGCCTTCGGTGGTGAAGAGCTTGATGAGATACCCCGCCTGGGAGAACCGGGCCACCACGTCGAACATAGGGGCCAGCGAGCGGGTACGGCCCGCACGGGGATTGACGATGAACAGCAGTTTTTTCATGGAAAGACCTCCGGGAAATAGATCGTCCACCTATTATGCCACAACCCGCGGAAAAAAGCAATTCCCCCGTGGAAAGCCCTTGCAAAACGGCGGAAAAATGAGTATGATAAAAGAAAAGCGCGTAAAGGGGGAGCGGCAGCGTGAAGGGCAAGGTCTATTGGAAATGGGGCTTGACGGCCTTTTTGACGGTCTGCGCCATTCTGGTGTTTTATGACGCCTTTTATCAGGGCGGCACGCTGCAGCATGTGCTGGGCAAGCTGGCCCAGGTGCTGGCCCCTGTATTTTACGGCCTGGCCATGGCCTACCTGCTGACGCCGCTGGTGAAGTGGTTCGAGCGGGGCCTCGTGTGGTGCAAGGGCAAGCTCAGAAAGACCCGGGACAAGCAGCTCAAGCACGGCAAGGGCCTGCTGCGGGCCGCCGCCATCCTGCTGACCTGGGCCGTGGTGCTGGCCATGATCTACTGGCTGATGAGCGTGCTGATCCCCCAGTTGATCGACAGCGTCACCATGCTGATCAAAAACGCCCGCTACTACTATTATAAGGTGTACCGCTGGGCCGACACCTGGCTGAAGGAGAATCCCGAGATCGGCAGTTGGGCCAATGATGTGCTCAGCGACTATTACAACAACGCGGTGACGACGCTGACGGACACCATCCTGCCCAAGGCCCAGGAGGTGGCCGCGGCGCTGACCGGCGGCATCTGGGTGGGCATCCGAAGCGTGGTGGGCTTCGCCATGGATCTCATCGTGGGCATCATCATCTCCGTGTACCTGCTGGCCATGAAGGAAAAGAGCCTGGCCCGGTGCTGCAAGATGATCTACGCCGTCTTCCGCCGGGAGACGGCCGACCTGATGCTGACGGGCCTGCACAACACCAACCAGGTGTTCTCCGGCTTTGTCCGGGGCAAGCTGCTGGATTCGCTGATCATCGGCATTCTGTGCCTCATCGGCTGCTCCATCCTGAAGATCCCCTATACCCCGCTGGTCAGCGTGGTGGTGGGTGTCACCAACATCATCCCCTTCTTCGGGCCGTTCCTGGGCGCCATCCCCAGCGCGTTCCTGATCCTGCTGGTCAGCCCGCTGAAGTGCCTGTATTTCATCATCTTCATCGTCCTGCTGCAGCAGTTGGACGGCAATGTCATCGGCCCGAAGATCCTGGGCGACAGCACCGGCATCTCCAGCTTCTGGGTCATTGTGGCCATTCTGGTGGGCGGCGGCTTCTTCGGCGTGCCGGGCATGTTCTTCGGCGTGCCGGTGTTTGCCTGCCTGCGGATGCTGGTGAAGTGGCTGATGGATCGCCGCCTGGCGCGGCGGGGCATGCCCACCGAGGCCAGCGCCTATGTGGAGCGCAAGGAGGCCCTGCGCCGGGAGAAGGAACCGCCGGAGGAAGAAGAGCAGGAGTAAAGCGCCGCGTATCAAAGAAGAAAAGAACGGTCATTATAGACCGTTCTTTTTCATTTTTCCTTGACGATTGGCGGAAAATAGGCTAGTATGATGATATGAAGCGCAGGCCACGCTGTGCCCTGCCGTCAAATCATATAGGAGGCAATACTATGAAGTTTTCCAGCAAGGTTCTGAAATGCGGCCTGTCCCCCATGCGTAAGTTTCATCCTTATGCCGTGGCGGCAGAAGCAAAAGGCAAAAAGATCTATCATCTGAACATCGGCCAGCCGGATATCGAGACCCCCAAGGCTTACTTCGAGGCCGTGCGCCACTTTGACCTGCCTGTGTTGGAGTACGCGCCGTCCCCCGGTATCCCCGTCCTGATCGACGCCATCCAGAAATACTATGACGACCTGGGCATGCACTTTGAAAAGGGTGACATCCTGATCACCAACGGCGGCAGCGAGGCGCTGCAGATCACCATGAACTGCATCCTGGATGACGGCGACGAGATCCTGATCCCCGAGCCCTTCTATCCCAACTACTACACCATGGCCTATACCTGCGGCGCCACCATCCATCCCATCCCCACCTCTCCCCATGACGGCTATCACTATGCCGACCGGGCCAAGGTGGAGGCGGAGATCAACGAGCACACCCGCGCCATCATGGTCACCAACCCCGGCAACCCCACCGGCGCCGTGCTGACTCCCGAGGAGATGCGCATGATGGTGGACATCGCCAAGGAGCATGACCTGTTCATCATCGGCGACGAGGCGTACCGCGAGTTCGTCTATGCCGGTGAGCCCCTGCAGTCCATGGGCCAATTTGACGACGCCGCCGACAACGTCATCGTTATCGACACCGTGTCCAAGCGGTTCTCCGCCTGCGGCGCCCGTATCGGCTGCATGATCTCCCGCAACAAGGAGCTGATGGCCCAGGCCATGAAGTACGCCCAGTGCCGTCTGTCCGTCCCCACCCTGGATCAGATCGCCTCCGCCGCCCTGTACAGCGTCGGCCCCGAGTACTTCGC
>CAKTZN010000200.1 GCA_934635545.1 uncultured Oscillospiraceae bacterium
ATCCCCAAGGGCGTGCTGCTGGTGGGCCCTCCGGGCACCGGCAAAACGCTGCTGGCCAAGGCGGTGGCCGGTGAGGCAGGGGTAAAGTTCCTGTCCATCTCCGGCTCCGACTTTGTGGAGATGTATGTGGGCGTGGGCGCCAGCCGCGTCCGCGACCTGTTTGTCCAGGCCAAGAAGGACGCGCCCGCCATCGTGTTCATCGACGAGATCGACGCGGTGGGCCGCCAGCGCGGCAGCGGTCTGGGCGGCGGCCATGACGAGCGTGAGCAGACGCTGAATCAGCTCCTGGTGGAGATGGACGGCTTCGGCTCCAACGAGGGCGTTGTGGTGCTGGCCGCCACCAACCGTGTGGACATCCTCGACCCGGCGCTGCTGCGTCCGGGCCGGTTCGACCGCCAGGTCTATGTGGGCCTGCCGGACATCAAGGGCCGCGAGGAGATTTTGAAGATCCACGCCCGCAACAAGCCTCTGGCGGAGGATGTGGATCTGGGCCAGGTGGCCAAGGGCACCCCTGGCTTTACCGGCGCGGATCTGGAGAATTTGCTGAACGAGGCGGCGCTGCTAACGGGCCGCCAGGACAAGGCGGCCATCGACAAGGCCTGCATCGACGAGGCGGTGATCAAGGTCATCGCCGGTCCGGAGAAGCACAGCCGCGTCATTCCCCAGCAGGAGCGGAAGCTGACCGCCTATCACGAGGCGGGCCACGCCGTGGTGATGCGGGCCCTGCCCCAGCACGACCCGGTGCATCAGATCACCATCGTGCCCCGGGGCCAGGCCGGCGGCATGACCATCTCCCTGCCGGATGAGGATCGCTCCTATCTCAGCCGCGAGTACATGATCCAGCAGATCGTGTCCCTGCTGGGCGGCCGCGCCGCCGAGCAGTTGATGCTGGGCGATATCTCCACCGGCGCCTCCAACGACATCCAGCGGGCCACCTCGCTGGCCCGGCGGATGGTGGGCACCTACGGCATGTCCGAAAAGCTGGGCACCGTGGCCTTTGACACCGGCTCCGACGAGGTGTTCATCGGCAAGTCCATGGGCCACACCCGTCCCTATTCGGAGAAGACCGCCGCCGAGATGGACAGCGAGATCCGCGCCATCATCGACGACGCCTATCAGAAGGCCCAGGATATCCTGAAGACCTATCAGCGGCAGTTGACCGATATTGCCGAGTATCTGCTGGCCAACGAGACCATGACCGGCGAGGTGTTCGAGGGCTTTTTCACGGACAGCACCCCGTAAGATCCCGATAAAAAGAGCGTCTGTTCCCCGGAACAGGCGCTCTTTTTTGTGCAAATCAGGAGAAAACCGCAACTTTTCCGGCAAGTCGGCTACGTCCTTTGTGCAAAATCACGAAAGACTTGTCCTTCAAACGGGGACATTTCCCGGAAGGTGCCGTTTGCGGCACAGCCCGTCCGCACCGGGACAAGAAAACATAGGGAAAACTTATATTATCCGTAAAATAGTGCTATTTATCGGGGAAAAACCGGAAAAATTGCCGCGTTTTTGCAGAGAAAAGGGAATAAAACAGATGTTAAGAAGAAAGCTCTTCTCTACGCCTGTTCGCCGCTGGGATTTGAGTGTTTGCTACTGACGGACACTCTGCGCGGAAGGAGCGATTTTTGCAAGCCTGCGGCGGACAATCCTCCGCACAATTTCGGAGCAAATCACAGTTGTTTTTCCGGAGCTGTTCCATTAAAATAGTACCGTTCTCCCGAAGCGGATGCTCCGGGAACAGAGATTTTTAGGAGGAAATACCATGAAAAAGTTTTTTGCAATGCTGCTGGCTCTGGTCATGGCGTTGTCCCTGGTCGCCTGCGGCGGCGGTGACAACGGCACCACCGATGAGCCTGCCAATAGCGACGCTCCCGTGGCCTATGTGCTGGCGGAGAAAGGCGATACGTATTCTCTGGGTCTGGCCAGCAACTTCCAGACCGCGTTCGAGGCGCTGGGCGGTACTGTTGTGATGGAGACCTTCCCCACCAACACCACCAACTTCTCCGACTATCTGCAGAAGGCCATCGATAAGGATGCCGACGTGATCTTCGCGCCCAACTCCATCACCGTGGCCTCCAGCCTGCTGCCCCAGGCCAACGACCTGGGTGTCGAGTGCCCCATCATGGCCGGCGATACCTGGGAGTCCTCCGTCATTCTGGACGGTATGGCCAACACCGGTCTGGACGTGTACTGCTCCACCTTCTTTGATGAGAGCGACTCCAGCTCCACCGTCGCTGCTGACTTCGTCAACGGCTTCAAGGCATGGCTGAACGCCAACCCCGACGCCTTGAACGATAACGGCGGCAACGACATCGTGGCAGCCGTCTCCGCCCTGGGCTTTGATTCCTACAACGTGGCCGTGGCCGCCATCCGCGCCGCTGCCGAGGCCAAGGGTGCCGACATGACCTCCGTGGATGTGGCCTCCGCCCTGTGGACCCAGACTTACAGCGATGCCGTCACCGGCCAGATCCAGTTCAACGCCACCGGCGACGCCATCAAGAACTGCGCTTACATCAAGAAGGCTGCTGCCGACGGCTCCAAGTTCGAGTTCGTCAAGACCCAGGAGGTCGAGAACAACGACGTGCAGGCCACCGGCTTTGATTACGGCGACGCTGCCGGCGTGAAGCTGGACACCGTCAACCACAAGATCGTCATCGGCGTGTATGAGCCTCTGACCGGCAACAACGGCGGCGGTGGCAAGCAGGAAGTGCTGGGCATGAAGTACGCCAACTCCCTGGACAACAAGATCGAGATCGCCGGTGAAGAGTACACCGTCGAGCTGTACGTCTCCGATAACGGTTCTCTGGAAGAGAACGCCGTGTCCGCGGCTTCCGCCATCGTGTCCTCCGGCGCCCTGATCTCTCTGGGCTCCTACGGCTCCGGCGTGTCCATCGCCGCTGCTGATACCTTCGCTGAGGCGCAGATCCCCGCCATCGGCGTGTCCTGCACCAACGCGTCCGTCACCGACGGCCACGACTGGTACTTCCGTATCTGCTTCCTGGATCCGTTCCAGGGCTCCGTTATGGCGCAGTTCGCCTGGGATATGGTAACCGCTGCGTAACTATCCAGATTTCGCCTGAGAAGTACGGTGGCTCACACCACCGTACTTCTTTCGGTTTGAGAGGTGACATACATGAATCTGACTCCTTACCTGATCCGAGGGCTGGCGACGGGCGGGCAGTTCGCGCTGGTGGCCATCGGATACACCATGGTATACGGCATCCTGAAGCTCATCAACTTTGCCCACGGCGATCTGTTCATGCTGTCCGGCATCATGATGATCTATCTGGCAGCCTCCTTCCCCACGATGCCCCTATGGGTGACGATCCTCATCATGATCGCCCTGACGGTGTTCGTGGGCTTTGCCATCGAAAAGTGCGCCTATTCCCCGCTGCGCACGGCGCCCCGCATGTCCGTGATGATCTCCGCCATCGGTGTCAGCTACCTGCTGCAGAACCTGGTGTGCTACATCACCGGCGGCCTTGCCAAGCAGTTCCCTGATATCCCCCTCATCAGCCAGAGCGTCCGCGTGTTCGGCGTAAAGGACAAGCTGGCGGTGTTCATCTCCCCGCTGGTGGCGGTGGTGCTGATGGTCATCCTGGTGCTGATCATCAACCACACCAAGTTCGGCATGTCCATGCGCGCGGTTTCCAAGGATTTCGAGACGGCGCAGCTCATGGGCGTGAAGATCAACCGCGTCATCTCCATGACGTTCATCATCGGCTCGTTCCTGGCGGCGGTAGGCGC
>CAKTZN010000201.1 GCA_934635545.1 uncultured Oscillospiraceae bacterium
GCGCCGGTGCATGCAGCCGGGGTCGTACTTCTCCTGCACCACCGTGCGGTAGTTGCACAGCGCCGTCAGATCCCGATAGCGCTCCTGCTGCTCCCGCGTCCAGCCGTCGCATTGGCTCAGGCAGGGGATGGCCGCCTCCACGGTGATGTCCTGCACCCGGTCACGCAGGCGCAGCACCTCTTCGCAGAAGTAGGTATCACAGCCGCGGGCCATACCGCAGATGAAGTGGCGATAGCCGTCGGCGTAGGCCTTCTCCACCATCTCGCGGATGGAAGCCTTCAGCGTCAGGCAGCGCTCGTCCCGCTCGTTGTCGCCCCAGGGCAGCTTCTCAGGCCGGTGACCGGAAAAGCTGCAGCTGATCTGCGGTGCGCGCATATGATCCCTCCTTCCGCCATGCTCTGTGAAGTTCAGCGCTCTGCGGCCAAATGCCGCGGAGCGCTGAACCATAAAAGTCTTTGCTATCCGGCAAGCCGGTCCCGCACGGCGTCTGCCAGTGCGCCAAGGCCGCCCAGCAGATCATCCGGGGAAAGGCCGCCGTCATCCGGCGTCCTGCCCGGTGTGCCGCTGTCCGCGGTCCCATCGTCCACCGTTCCGTCGTTCCATCCCGGCGGCACGGAGTTCTCGTCACCGCCGATGGCGTTGCCCCACATAACGTAGGCGCTGTCCTCCGCCACCACCTCGGGGAATTTGGCGAAGTAGTCACGGCGGTAATTCAGTATGCTGCTGCCGTCGTGCATGGTACACATCTCCTGGGGCTGGTTGTCCACCGCCACCCATTCCGTGCGGACACGGCTGCCGCGGGGATCCGCCTCGCACAGGTTGGTGGCCAGCATGCCGCTGTCGGCGCAGACCGTCACCTGCACCAGATCGCTGCAGGAGAAGAAGCTCTTGTTCTCCAGACCCTCATGGATGCGGGACATGACCTGCTTCCACAGGGCCGCCGCCGGATTGACGCCGCCGGAGGACACACGGCTGTTGCTCTCGTAGCCTACCCAGCAGGCGCCCACATAGTAGGGGCTGTAACCTACGAAGTAGCGGTCCTTCTGGTCGTTGGTGGTACCGGTCTTACCGGCCAGGGTCATGCCGCTGAAGTTGGCGGAGGAGCCGGTGCCGCCGTTGACCACGTCGTGGAGGATGCTGTTCATCAGCGCGGCGGTACTGGCCTTCATGGCCACGTTGGACTGGATCTCATTCTCCAGGATCACGTTGCCGTTGCTGTCCTCCACGCGGGTGAAGGTGCGGGGCTTGGTATAGATGCCCTCGTTGACGAAGGCGCCGTAGGCCGCCGCCATCTCCTCGGTGGTGACGCCGTTGGCGAAGCCGCCCAGCGCCATGGCGCCCACCTGCTCGCTGTCGGACTGGGTCAGGGTGGTGAAGCCCAGGCGGCTGGTCATGAAGTCATAGGAGTTCCAGGTGCCCAGGGCCATATTCACCCGCACGGCGCAGGTATTCAGGGACTGCACCAGCGCACGGCGCACGGTGACCAGACCCTGGAAGCGGCCGTTGTCGTTCTTGGGATAGGGGCTGTCGTTCAGCTCCAGGGCCGGGAAGTCGTCGATGGTGGACGCGCCGGTGATGACGCCCTGATCCAGGGCCGGCGCATAGGTGCTGATGGGCTTGGCGGCAGAACCGCAGGGCCGCACGGTGGTGGCCCAGTTCAGGCCGCGGTCGATGACCTTGGCGCCGGTGCCGCCCACCATGGCCACCACATAGCCGGTATAGGGGTCAATGATGGTGATGGCGCCCTGCAACTGCTCGGTCTCGCCCTTGCTGTTGGTGCGGGTATAGGGGGTGTTGCTGAGATCCTCGAACACGCTCTCGGCGATCTTCTGATACTCGTAGTTCTGGGTGGTATAGATCTTATAGCCCTTGTTGAACAGGGCGCTCTGGGCGGTGTCGTAGTCATAGCCGAACTCGTCCATCAGCGCCTGGATCACGTCCTCGATCAGGGCGTCGGTGAAGTAGGAGTTGCGGGCCTTGTACTGGGCCACGGCAGGAGTGGCCTCCTGCTGCTGATCCTCGCTGGTGTCCACCACGGCGTCGCCGTAGTAGTTGCCGGTATTGCTGTAGCCGTTGGTGAAGATGACCTCCTCCGCCTTGGCGGCGTCATACTCCTCCTGGGTGATCTTGCCCTGATCCAGCATGGCGTCCAGGATCAGGATCTCGCGCTTGCGGTTCTGCTCCCGGCTCCACTCGCTTTCAAAGGGGCCGTACTGGCTGGGGTTGTTGGTGATGCCGATCAGGCTGGCGCTCTGGGCCAGCGTCAGCTCACTGGCGCTCTTGCCGAAATAGGTGCGGGCCGCCGCCTCCACGCCATAGCAGGACTGACCCAGGCAGATACGGTTCAGGTACGCCTCCAGGATCTGGTCCTTGTCATAGCGCTTCTCCAGCTCCAGCGCGCGGTAGATCTCCACCACCTTGCGCTTGACGGTGCTCTCGTTGTCGCCGGTCACGTTCTTGATGAGCTGCTGGGTGATGGTGGAGCCGCCCTGCACGCCCCGTCCCGTCAGGGTGCTGAGGATGGCGCGCACCGTGCCCCTGAAGTCCACGCCGTTGTGCTTTTCAAAGCGCTTGTCCTCAATGGCGATGGCGGCATCCTTCATGTACTGGGGGATGTTCTCCAGGTCGATCCAGATGCGGTTCTCACCGTCGCTGTACAGGGTCTGATACATGACCCACTCGTCGGTCTTGGCGTCCAGATAGTACAGCTCCGTGGAGACCTTGGTCTCCAGCTCATCCACATAGACCTCCACCTTGCCCTTCAGGGATGTGTTGATCCAGGTGAGAAAGATCCCGGTGAAGATGGCGATGGTCAGCGCCAGCACCAGCAGGATCGTACCGATGACGAAGCCGGCCCGGCCCTTCTTCCTGGGACGGGGCGCGTGCTGCGTCTCCTGATAGGTCTCTTCCGTTCGTTGACCGGCGCTCTGCTGTGGGCGGCCAAACAGGCCGCGGCGCTTCTTCTTGTTCTCGCTCATAACAGGGCACCTCCTTTTCCTTTTTTGTAACATAGGCACATCGGGGACGGTGTCCGGCCGGTGTACATACTAGCCCATTTTCATGCTATTTCTGTATTGTACCACATCTGTCAAATGTTAAAAACCCCTTCTTTTGACAAAAACGTGCCAAAATTCGGCCGTATCGTGCTGTGATCGGCGCTTTTCGCCAGCTTTTTTGTCTGTTCCCGGAAAAAAGTCACGCCGCCGCGGCTTGCAATCCGGCGAAAGATAGGGTACAATAGCCCATATGCTGATAAGGAGGCACACATCTATGAGCGAAGATTTCGGCCCGAATTTCATCACCCTGACCGATGAGGACGGCAACGAATTTGAACTGGAGTATATCGACGCGCTGGAGGCGGACGGCCAGACCTATATGGCCTTTTTCCCCGCGGTGGAGGAGGACGAGGCCGAGGATGAGGATCTGGGCCTGGTGATCCTGAAGTCCGTCATGGTGGACGGCGAGGAGCAGCTCTCCACACTGGACAGCGACGAGGAGCTGGAGCGGGTCTATGACCTGTTCATGGAGCAGCTCATGGCGGACGAGGAAGAAGATTCCTGAAAAAAAGTACAAATTTCTCTTTTCTTTTTCCATTCGCTGTGGTATACTATGCCCAAGGCAGGCGGATCCTATGACCCGCCCCGCCGCACAAACGATGTATACGGGTCTTTTTTATCCTCACATCTTGTTATAGGGGATGTCGGATCAGCATGTGGTTTGCAGGCCTCCCG
>CAKTZN010000202.1 GCA_934635545.1 uncultured Oscillospiraceae bacterium
AAAGCGATCGAGACCGCCATGCAGCAGATCGAGAAGATGTATGGCAAGGGCTCCATCATGCGCTATGGCGACGGCAACGTGGCCAATGTAGAGGCCATCCCCACCGGCTCCCTGGCGCTGGATCTGGCGCTGGGCATCGGCGGCCTGCCCCGCGGCCGCGTGGTGGAGATCTACGGCCCGGAATCCTCCGGTAAGACCACCCTGGCCCTCCATGTGCTGGCCGAGGCTCAGAAGATGGGCGGCGAGGTGGCCTTCGTGGACGCCGAGCATGCCCTGGATCCCACCTATGCCAAGGCCCTGGGCGTCAATGTGGAGGATATGCTGATCTCCCAGCCGGACACCGGTGAGCAGGCTCTGGAGATCACCGAGGCCCTGGTGCGCTCCGGCGCCATCGACGTGGTGGTGGTGGACTCCGTGGCGGCGCTGGTGCCCCGCGCCGAGATCGAGGGCGAGATGGGCGACAGCTTCGTGGGCCTTCACGCCCGCCTGATGAGCCAGGCCCTCCGCAAGCTGACCGGCATCATCAACAAGACCAATACCATCGTCATCTTCATCAACCAGCTCCGCGAAAAGGTGGGCGTCATGTACGGCAACCCCGAGGTCACCACCGGCGGCCGGGCGCTGAAGTTCTACGCCTCCGTCCGCATCGACGTCCGCCGGGTAGAGACCCTCAAGGCCGGCGGCGAGGTGGTGGGCAACCACGTCCGCGCCAAGGTGGTCAAGAACAAGGTGGCGCCTCCCTTCCGTGAGGCGGAGTTCGACATCATGTACGGCGAGGGCATCAGCAAGCTCAGCGAGCTCATCGACCTGGGCGTCAAGCTGGATCTGGTGCAGAAGAGCGGCTCCTGGTTCAGCCTGGGCGACGTCCGTCTGGGTCAGGGCAAGGATGCCGCCAAGGAGTACTTCCGCCAGAATCCCGAGGCTGCCGCGGCGCTGGAGAAGAACGTTCGCGAGAATTTCCATAAGCTGATGGGCAACCAGTCCAAGATCGCCGCCCGTGCCGCGGGCCGCGCCGTGGATGTCTCTGCCGACGACTTTGACGACAGCGACGAATGAGGATCACACGGATCGAAAATTCCAAACATGTGCAGGAGCGCGTGCTGGTGTATCTGGAGGAGGGCGACCCCCTCCGGATCACCGGTCATGAACTCCTGCAATTTGGCTTGTATCCGGGTATGGACTTATCCCCCCAGCTTGTGGTACAATTAGAGGCGTCCGGCAAACGGTCAGAGGGCCGGGTAAAGGCCGCCCAACTGGCCTCGGGCCGGATGATGTCCCGTAAGGAACTGGCGGATAAGTTGAACCGTAAAGGCATCGCGCCTGACACCGCCGAGGAGGCGGTGGAGTGGCTGACGTCCCTGGGCGCGGTGGACGACGCCGCCTATGCCGGGGTCATCGCCCGGCACTATGCCGCCTCCGGCTACGGCCCGGGCCGTGTGCGGCAGGAGCTGCAGAAGCGGGGCGTCCCCCGTGAGCTGTGGGACGACGCGCTTGCCCAACTGCCTGACAGCGCCGACGCCATCGACCGCTTCCTGCGCAGGAAGCTGAACGGCAGAACGCCTGACCGCGCCGCGCTGAAAAAGCTCAGTGACGCCCTGCTGCGTCGGGGCTTCTCCTGGAGCGACATCCGCCCGGCCCTGAACCGCCTGGGCGAAGAAATCGACGAATAGAAACGAGGAAAACGATGAAAGTATCCTTTATCTCCCTTGGCTGCGACAAAAACCGCGTCAATACGGAGCAGATGATGGCCATGTGCCTGCAGGCCGGCATGACCGTGCAGGAGGACGTCAACGGCAGCGACGTGGTGGTCATCAACACCTGCGGCTTTATCGACAGCGCCAAGACGGAGGCCATCGAGACGATCCTCTCCGCCGCGGAGCTGAAGGCGGCGGGCGAGGTGAAGAAGATCCTGGTGACCGGCTGCTTGAGCCAGCGCTACCGGGACGAAATGCTGACGGAGCTGCCGGAGATCGACGGCATGATGGGCACCGCCGACTACGGCGACATCGTGTCCGCCGTGGAGCAGGTGATGGCCGGAGAGGACTGCACCCACTTCAGCGACATCAACGGCGCGGTGGAGGAGCTGCCCCGGGTGCTGTCCACCCCCACCCACTTCGCCTATCTGCGCATTGCCGAGGGCTGTTCCAATAGCTGCGCCTACTGCATCATCCCCAAGCTGCGGGGCCGCTACCGCAGCCGCCCCATGGAGGACATCCTGACCGAGGCCCGCGCACTGGCGGCGGATGGCGTGAAGGAGTGCATCGTCATCGCCCAGGATATCACCCGCTATGGCGTGGATCTCTATCACGAGAAGAAGCTGCCGGAGCTGCTGCGGGAGCTGTGCAAGCTGGACTTCCACTGGATCCGCCTGCACTACCTCTATCCCGACACCATCACCGACGAGCTGATCGACACCATCGCGGCGGAGCCGAAGATCTGCAAGTATATCGACATGCCCATCCAGCACTGCAACGACACCATCCTGAAGGCCATGCGCCGTCACGAGACCCACGCGGGCCTGCTGGCGCTGATGGAGAAGCTGCGGGCGCGAATTCCCGGCGTGGTGCTGCGCACCAGCCTTATCACCGGCCTGCCCTATGAGGATGAGGCCGCCTTCAACGAGCTGTGCGAATTTCTGCGTGAGACCCACATCGAGCGGGCGGGCGTGTTCCCCTACTCCCCGGAGGAGGGTACCCCCGCCGCCGAAATGCCCAACCGCGTGGACACCGCCGAGGCGGAGCGCCGGGCCGAGCTGGTGGTGGACGTGCAGTCCCGCATTATGGACGACTTTAACGAGAGCCGTATGGGCGACCTGGTAGAGGTGCTGTGCGAGGGCTTTGACCCCCAGTCCATGCAGTACATGGGCCGCAGCTACGCCGAAAGCCCCGATATCGACGGACATATCTATTTCAACAGCGAGGCCGACGTAGACCCCGGCGACTTCGTGATGGTACGCGTCACCGGCGCCATGGACGGCGAGCTGGTGGGCGAAAGGGAGGAGTAAAACCATGCCTAAAAATATGGCCAACTATCTGACCATCGGCCGTGTGCTGATGATCCCCGTGTTTCTGGTGCTGATGTATGTGGATTTCCCCGGCAGCCGCTATTGGGCGCTGGGCGTATACATCGTGGCCTGCCTGACGGACTTTGCCGACGGCTACATCGCCCGGCACTATAACCAGATCTCCGATTTCGGCAAGTTCATGGACCCGCTGGCGGACAAATGCCTTGTGATGGCCGCCCTGTGCTGCTTCGTGGAGCAGGGCGACATGCTGGCGTGGATCCTGGCCATCGTGCTGGTGCGGGAATTCGCCGTGTCCGGCATGCGCCTTGTGGCCGTGGAAAAGGGCCGCGTCATCGCCGCTGCCTGGTCCGGCAAGATCAAGACCGCCAGCACCATGGTGTGCATCTGCCTGATCCTGTTTGGCATCCCCCATTGGCTGAACATCGTCTGCCAGATCGTGATCTTGGTGACCACCGTATACTCCGGCGTGGAGTACTTCGTAAAGAACGCCGACGTGTTCAAGACCGTCAAAGAGGCTTGACACCGGGGCGAAAGACTGCTACAATATACGCTACAAATGAACAGCGCGACGATCGGAAAGAGTATGTCCATCCCACGGGGATAGAGAGAAAGGGCCACCGGCTGAAAGCCCCTTCACCCGCTGCGGGCAGAAAGTGCGTCCGGGAGCGCGGGGGATGTGGATGCCCTCCGGCTGGCCGCCGTCA
>CAKTZN010000203.1 GCA_934635545.1 uncultured Oscillospiraceae bacterium
TCGAAGTCGCCGTTGCTCAGAGAGGTGACCAGGTTATCGAAGTTCATGGACTCGATCTGCAGCTCCATGCCCATGGAGTCGGCGATGTACTTGGCGACCTCCACGTCGATGCCGGCATACTCGGTCATAGCGGCGTCGGCAAAGAACTCATAGGGAGGATAGTCGGGGCTGGTGCCCAGCACCAGGACGGGCTTGTCGCTGGAAGCGGCGGCGTCATCGGCGGGAGCCAGGTCAGAGGACACGGCGTCGGGGGTGTAGGTCTCCTGAGAGGCGACCTTGTTCTCGATCTCCTTGATCAGGGCGCCGTCGTTGGCGGTCAGCTCAGCGATGGCCTTGTTGATGCCCTCCAGCAGGCCCTTGGGGTCACCCTTCTGCACCAGAACACGGTAAGGCTCGGTCTCGCCCCAGTCCACCACGTTCTCCAGAACCACCAGAGACTCGTCGGTGTTGGCGGCGTCGCCGTTTGCGTTGTTATCGTCAGCAGTGGTATTACCGCCGCCGCAGGCCACCAGGCTCAGCGCCATCAGCATGGCCAGCATCAATGCCAGAAACTTTTTCATCTTTTTCATTTCCTTTCAAAATACTTTGTTGGCTCCGCTCCGGCCTTCCTGTTCCCGGAGGCGGAGGAACGATACAAGTGGTCAACTCCTGTTGACAGTGGATACTATACACCCATTATGCATATAAGTCAACTGCTTTTTGAATATTTTTTCATCGTCTTTGGTGTTTTTGGTGGTTTTGCTTCTTTGTTTCTCCGGTTTTTCTGTTTTTCACAGCACTTTCGCCAATATCAGATATGTATAAATGAATATTTATGCGTATATTCCGTAAGATGTGCAAAAATCTCTGAAATAGGGATTGCACTTTTTGCATAGTATGTGATAGGATAACAGCAAAAAGTGCGGGAGGTGCGGCATGGAGCCTTTACCTTATGAAAAGAGGGGCTATCTGAACGAGCCGTTTCGGCTGTTTCATCTGGCGGACGACCGGCACGAGGAGATTGCCTATCACTATCACAGCTTTCACAAGATCATCATGCTGCTGGCGGGGCGGGCCGGATACGCCATTGAGGGCGAGCGGTACACCCTGCAGCCGGGGGACTATGTGCTGGTGGGCCGGGGCAGCATCCACCGGCCCGTGGTGGAGCGGGGCGACTTCTACGAGCGGGTGATCCTGTACATCTCGCCGGAGTATCTGCAGGAGTTGTCCTGCGAGGGCAGCGAGCTGGACACCTGCTTCCGGCAGGCCCAGCGGGATTTCCGCTACGTCTATCACGCCGGAGCGGGACGGGTGCGGGAGCTGTTCACGCTGCTGGAGCAGTCCCAGCGGGAGGAGGGCTTCGGCGCGGCGCTGCTGCGGCGGGCGCTGTTCACCCAACTGATGGTGGAGGTGAACCGGGTCTCCCTGGCGGGCGACACCGTCAGCGCCGCGGCGGGAGACAGCAAGATCGTGGCCATCCTGCAATACCTGAACGCCCATCTGACGGAGGGGCTGTCCATCGACGAGCTGGCGGAGCGGTTCTACATCAGCAAGTACCACATGATGCGGCGGTTCCGGGACGAGACGGGCTACACCATCCACGGCTATCTGACGGAGAAGCGGCTGCTGCTGGCCCAGCAGCTTCTGGAGCAGGGGGTGCCCTCGGGAGAGGCGGCGCTGCGGTGCGGCTATCAGGAGTATTCCACCTTCTCACGGGCGTATAAAAAGCAGTTTGGCCGCGCGCCCTCAGCCAGATAGCAGGATTTGCCATATGTAAAGGCAATTTTTCCGATTTACATTTGAAAAAATGCTTATATAATAGGGGTACCAAACTAGTGTGTGAATAAGGAGGACCGAAATGAAGAACTTTTTGAAGAGCTACGGCTTTATCCTGTGTATGCTGACGGGCATCATCGCCGGCTGCCTGGTGGGCTGGCTGGCGCCGGCCTTCGGCAGCAAGATCGAATTCCTGGGCACCGTGTTCATCAACATGATGTTCTGCGTGGTGGTGCCGATGGTGTTCTGCTCCATCAGCTCCGCTATCGCCAACATGAAGAGCGCCAAGCGTGCCGGTAAGATCATGGGCACCACCATTGCCACCTTCCTGGTCACCGCCGCCATCGCCGGTGTGCTGATGTACATCGTGTGCCGCATCTTCCCCCTGGTCAGCGGTCACTACACTGTGACCGAGGGCGAGGTGGGCGAGACCCTGGGCGTGCAGGATATGATCGTCAACTTCTTTACCAAGCCTGACTTTACCGAGTTGCTGAGCCGCCGGGCCATCCTGCCCCTGATCGTGGCGGCCATTCTGTTCGGCTTCGGCGTGCAGTTGTCCGGCGGCCCCGCCACCAAGACGGCCCAGTTCCTGGAGGACATCACCAACTGCATCATGAAGACCGTGAAGATCATCACCTACTACGCACCCATCGGCTTCTTCGGCTTCTTCGCCAGCCTGGTGGCCACCTACGGCCCCGAGCTGATCGGCGACTACAGCCGCACGCTGATCATCTACTATGTGATGAGCTTCGCCTACATGCTCATCTTCTTCCCCATCTATGCCCGGTTCGGCGGCGGCAGAGGCGCGGCGAAGCTGATGTTCTCCAAGCTGTTCCGTCCCGCGGCGGTGTCCTTCGGCACCTGCTCCAGCGTGGCCACCATTCCCACCAACATGGAGGTGGCGGAGGAGACCGGCATCAGCAAGGACGTCAGCGACATCGTGCTGCCCATGGGCGCCACCATGCATATGGACGGCTCCGCCATGTCCGCCATCATCAAGGTGGCGTTCCTGTTCGGCATCTTCGGCATGGACTTCTCCACCGACAAGGCCATTCTGGCCATCATCGTGGCGGTGTTCTCCTCCGTGGCCATGAGCGGCATTCCCGGCGGCGGCGGCACCGGCGAGCTGGTGGTCTGCACCATCTTCTTCCCCGACCAGCTGGCGGTGGCCTACCCCATCGCACTGGCCATCGGCAACCTGATCGACCCCCCCGCTACCATGATCAACGCCGCCGGCGACTACGTGGTGTCCTTCATCGTCGCCCGCTATGTGGACGGCAAGGACTGGCTGCAAAAGGCGCTGGCAAAGAAGAACCGCGAAAACTGATTCTCCCTTACTGCACATATAGAGGTACGGCGCTCTCCCGGGAGAGCGCCGTACCTCTGCAGCTGTCGAAAAACCCTGCGGGGCTTCCGGCAAAAGTCCTGCAGGCTGCTGCGTGCATAATCTGTCCGCCGCAGGCGAACAAATCCCACACTTGCAGCCTGCAGGCGGCAAAACGCCGCAAGGCTTTTGGGCAAAATGAAGAAGGAGCTGCCAGGCAGCTCCTTCTTTTCTATTTCACGATTTACACGCGCTTCCACTTGGCGCCGTTGGGGATGTCGGTGACCTCGATGCCCTGTACCTTCAGCTCGTCGCGGATGCGGTCGGCCTCGGCGAAGTTCTTGGCCTTCTTGGCGGCGGCACGGTCACGGATCAGCTGCTCCACCGCAGCATCCGTCTCACCGGACTCGCTGATCACCGCAAACTCACCGGCGGCGGGAGCGGCGGCCTGCCTGGCGCGGAGGGCAGCGGCCTTCTCCAGCAGCTTCAGCCCCAGCACGGTGTCAAAGCTGTCCAGCAGCACCAGCTTGGTCCTGTCGTTGGTCTTGGCCTTCAGCACATCATACAGCACGGTCACGCCCATGGAGGTGTTCAGGTCGTTGTCCATGGCCTTCATGAACTTGGCCTTGTAC
>CAKTZN010000204.1 GCA_934635545.1 uncultured Oscillospiraceae bacterium
TCGATGTATAAAATTTGCAGGGTACAGAGCTTCCTTCCGGAGGGCTGTACCCTGCAAATACATATTAAAACCTGCCCAGCGCAAAAGCGGGGGCAGTTTTTCTTGCAATCCGCCGCCGGATGTGCTACACTACATTTCGACAAGTTCATAACAGGACAGCGTGCCGGTTCCCTGGGAACCGGCGGCGGAATGGGGTGAGATGCCCCGCGAGAAGGTCACTGTGATGCCCGCGCCTGCGAAGGTGCCGGGATAAGTCAGATACGCAATACGCTGCTCCTGGGCTTTGCCATTCCCGAAGCCGAAGCAAGAAGTGTTTTTTCGCGCGCACGACCTGCTTTGGCCGTGCGCTTTCTTTTTTGGGCGCACGGCCTGGGTTTGGCTGTGCGTTTTTCTTTTGCAGCCGGGTGCGGTCATTGGCCGCTGCTTTTCCATAGAGCGGGAGAGGCTTGCCGGTCTCTCCCGCCCTCCTCACGCGCTCAGGCCCGTGGGCCTTTTATATAGAGAACAGATCAAGAGAAAGGAAAATCACAACATGAAGAAACGAATCGCGTCATTGCTGCTGGCGCTGCTGCTGGCGGTATCGCTGCTGCCGGTCAGCGCCTTCGCGGCGGAGGACTATGAGCTGCGGGTGCTGACCTTTGAGGATGCCGACTATAAGGGCGGCACCAACTTCGCAGGCGGCACCAACTGGAGCAGCCTGATCGACGAGCCCCAGTACGGCGGCAAGCTGCTGTACGGCAGCGGCATGGGTGTCGACTCGATCGACGCCGCCTATAAGTGGACGGACACGGATAACACCTGGCTGTACAACGTCCTCTCCGAGGGCTACGGCACCTGGTGCTATTGGAGCGGCGGCCACGCTGTTTCCAACTACAACAGCGGCGAGATCGCCGCCTACGGCGGCTTCAATTCGCAGCTTACGGTCTATAAGAAGGGCGTTACCGGCCTGTCCCGCACCGGCGGCGGCCACAACGGCTCCGATAACTTCGCCGTGCATTACGGCTATGCCGACAACTCCGGATACGGCCTCGGCACGGACGCCCTGCCCGCCCTGACGTTTGCCGACGGCACGGCCCGGGTCATTGACCACATGTATGTCACCAACACCACCTACGCCCTGAACTGCTACATGGACGGCAACGGCCTGACCGCCAAGATCGGCCCGGACGACTGGGTGAAGCTGGTGGCCACCGGCTACAATGCCGACGGCACCAAAACCGGCGAGGCCTCCCTCTACCTGTGCAATGGCCCCGACAACATCGTCATGGACTGGACGAAGTGGGATCTGTCCGGCCTGGGCAAGGTCAGCAAGGTGACCTTCAACGTCACCGGCTCCAGCGACAACGGCTACGGCTTCTCCCAGCCCGCCTACTTCGCCTATGACGACGTGGCGGTGCGGTTTGAGAAGGGCTCCTCCGGTGAGCCGGAGCAGCCTGCGGCGGGCCCCATCACCGTGAAGGTGGGCGAAACGGCCTGCGCCGTCACCAAGGTGGACAGCCCCGACAGCTCCGACGCCTATAAGGTCACGGTGGACAGCGGTGATGCTGTGACCATCGAGGTCAAGGACGCCGCCTTTTTGATGGTCACGGGCGCGAGTCCGATGAATTTTGTCAACGAAGAGGGCGTCAATCCCTTCACTCTGACCGCCGCGCAACTGGACGGCGTGGTGCTGACAGCCAAGCAAGCGGCCACGCTGGTGAAGTTCACCCCGGCGGACAACAGCAAGCTGGCCTATCTGTCCATTATGGACGCCATGGCGGTCACCTCCTACCACCTGTTTATTGAGCGGACAGTGAAGGCCGTTCCCGCCGCCAGCATCACGCTGGACAAGACGGAGCTGACCCTGCGGCCCACCGAAGCTGCCGCGCTGACCGCTACGGTAACACCGGAGAACACCACCGACACCGTGGTGTGGACCTCCTCCGATGACACGGTGGCCACCGTCAAGGACGGCACCGTCACCGCTGTGAAGGCGGGCACCGCCACCATTACCGCCGCCTGCGGCAGCGTGAAGGCGGAATGCACCGTCACCGTGCTGCCTCCCATTTTGGCCACCGGCGTGACGCTGGACAAGACGGCCCTGGCCCTGTATGAGGGCGACGCCGCCAGGCTGACCGCCGCGGTGACGCCGGAGAACACCACCGACAAGACCATCGTCTGGACATCCTCCGACAACGCGGTGGTCACCGTTATCGACGGCGCCGTCACCGCCGTGAAGGCGGGCACCGCCACCATCACCGCCCAGTGCGGCGATGTAAAGGCTCAGTGCGCCGTTACCGTGAAGGCCCCTGCCGTCCCCGCCCTGAAGGGCGGCGTGTATCAGATCGGCACGGTCGATGAGCTGGTCTGGTTTGCCAAGCAGGTCAACGGCGGCAACACCGCCATCTCCGGCGTGCTGACGGCGGACATCGGCCTGGGCGGCGTCAACTGGACGCCCATCGGCAGCTATGGCGCCCCCTTTTCCGGAAACCTTGACGGTGCTGGCCACACCATCAGCGGCCTGACCATCGACTATCAGACGGCTGCCTCCGGTAATCGGGTCTATCTGGGCCTGTTCGGCTATGTGGAGGGCACCGCGGATCAGCGTGCCGCCATCAAAGATCTGACCATTTCCGGCAGCGTGAAGGCCACAAGCGAATTTTCCGTCTATACCGGCGATGTGGCCGGTGTGGTGGGCCACGGCCGGTATGTGGACATCTCCGGCGTGATCTCCCGGGTCGGCGTCAGCGTGGACGCCAAGATCGGCAATGCCTGCAACGCCGGCGGTCTGGCGGGCACGCTGATCAACAGCACCGTCACCAACTGCGGCAACGAGGGCAATGTGTCCGGCGTGAAGAACCTGGGCGGTCTCTGCTATGAGCTCTACGCAGGCACCATGACCGGCTGCTATAACACCGGCGCTGTCTCCGGCAGCGGCTCCTATGTGGGCGGCATCATGGCTTACGCCAAGCAGGCCGCCATCAGGGATGTATACAATACCGGCGCCGTCTCCACCGCGAAGAACCTCATCGGCGGCCTGGTGGCCGATATGGAGAAGTCCACCCTGACCAACGGCTACACCACCGGCAAGATCACCGTAAGCGAATCCGGCGGCAACGCCGTGGGCGCCGCGGTCGGCCGGACAGACGCGGCCATCTCCAACGCTTACTATCTGGCGGGTACGGCGGACAAGGGCGTCGGCAACGGCGACGCCGCCGCTGTCGTGAAAACCGCCGACGAGCTGAAGGCCAAGACCATGCCCGCCGCGCTGGGCAACGGCTTCAAGCGGGATCTGGGCGGCGTCAACGGCGGCTATCCCGTGCTGACGTGGCAGAGCTCCGAGTGCACGAACCACACCGGCGGCGATGCCGTGAAGGAGAACATCAAGGCCCCCACCTGCACCGTCGATGGCTCCCATGACGAGGTGATCTCCTGCACCAACTGCGGCAAAGAGCTGTCCCGCAAGACCGTCACCGATCCGGCCCTGGGCCACGATTGGGACAACGGCCAGTGCAAGCACTGCGACGCCAAGTGCAGCCACGACAAGTGGACAGACGGCAAATGCGACACCTGCGGCGCTGCCTGCCAGCATGTCAGCGGCGACGCTGTGAAGGAGAACGTCAAGGCGCCCACCTGCACCGTCGATGGCTCCCATGACGAGGTGATCTCCTGCACCAACTGCGGCAAAGAGCTGTCCCGCAAGAC
>CAKTZN010000205.1 GCA_934635545.1 uncultured Oscillospiraceae bacterium
CTCCTTTATCATTTGTTCCGCGCAGCGCATGCCGTCAGCAGCGGCGGACAGGATGCCTCCGGCATACCCGGCTCCCTCGCCGCAGGGGTAAAGCCCGCGGATATTGCACTGATACGTTTCGTCCCGCCCGATGCGCACGGGAGAAGAGGAACGGCTCTCCACCGCCGTCAGCAGCGCGTCGGGAGCGGCATAGCCCCGGATCTTCCGCTCCAGCAGCGGCAGCGCCTGGGCGATGCTGTCCGCCACAAAGGGCGGCAGGCAGCGGTGCAGGTCGGTATACGTCACACCGGGGCGATAGCTGGGCGTCACCCGTCCCGCCGCCGTGGTGGGACGGCCCAGCAGGAAGTCCTCCACCCGCTGGCAGGGCGCCCGATAGTCCCCGCCGCCCAGGGCATAGGCCGCCTCCTCGATCTGCCGCTGGAACCGGATGCCCGCCAGGGGATCGGCATCCCCGCCGTAGTCCTCCGGTGTCACGTTGATCAGCAGCGCGCCATTGATGTTCTCTTTGTCACGGGCATACTCGCTCATGCCGTTGGTGACCACCCGGCCCGTCTCCGAGGCGGCAGCCACCACCTGCCCGCCGGGGCAGACGCAGAAGGAAAAGGCGCTGCGGCCGTTGTCCAGATGGCAAGATAATTTATAGGTAGAGGGCGGCAGACAGGGGTGGCCCGCATATTGTTTATATTGTGCCGCGTCCATATCCGCCTGCCGGTGCTCGATCCGCACACCTACGGCAAAGGGCTTGGCGGTCATGGCCACCCCCGCGCCGTGCAGCATCTCCACCGTGTCACGGGCGCTGTGGCCCAGGGCCAGCAGCCCATGGCGGCAGGGCAGCGTATACGCGCCCTCCGGGCCCTCCACCGTCAGCGCCGCGAGAGCGCCGCCCTCCACGGTGACGCCCGTCAGCTTATGACCGAACCGGATGTCCGCACCCAGAGACAGCAGCTCCCGCCGCATGTTCTGCAATGCGATATGCAGCATATCCGTCCCCACATGGGGCTTGGCGTCCCACAGGATGTCCTCCGGCGCGCCGCACGCCACCAGTTGCTCCATGATGTAGCGATGGCGCACGTCCTTGGTGCCGGTGTTCAGCTTGCCGTCGGAGAACGCGCCTGCACCACCCTCGCCGAACTGGACGTTGGACTCCGTGTCCAGCACGCCGCTCTGCCAGAAGCGTTCCACGTCCTGCTGGCGGCGCTCCACGCACTGGCCCCGCTCCAGCAGGATGGGCCTTGCCCCGCACCGGGCCAGCACCAGCGCTGCAAACAGGCCCGCAGGCCCCATGCCCACCACCACCGGCGGCACGTCCGGCGCCGGGATGACCGGCGGCAGGGCGTAGGTCTCCGGCACATAGCGGGACACATGCCTCTCCCGGCAGCGCTTCAGGAGCCGCGCCTCGTCCTTCACGGTGACGGCCACGGTGTACACGAACCGCAGGCCGTCCCGGGCATCGATGGCCCGGCGCAGCACCTGCACTCCGGTGATGTCGCCCTTACGGCAGCGCAGCACGGCGGCGGCCTTCGTTTTCAGTTGTTCCCGCCCCGCTTCCAGGGGAAGCTTCAGGCCCTCCAGCCGCAGCATGGCGCGCCTCCTCTCATCGGTCACAAAAAGTTCAAAGTTTTCCGGCAAAACTTAAAGGTTGAATTAAGAAAACCGTATATGATAATAATCAAGATGAATGATAACACAGTTCGTTCCGAAAATAAAGGAGGAATCCATATGTATAACGACGAATTTGACCGCTTCAATAATACCAACCAATATCACTACGGCCGCAACAGCAACCTGCCCGCCGACGACTATCAGCCCGCGGGCCACACCCCCGCCCCGGAGGAGTCCAAGCCCACGAAAAAGCCCGGCTTCTTCCGCAGCACGGCGGCCAAGGTGGTGGCCATCGTGCTGGCCTGTGCCATCATCGGCACCGGCTGCGGCTTCGGCGGCGCGGCACTGTACCGCAGCACCGTCCGCCAGACCGTCACCGTCCAGCAGTCCAGCCGTGAGCCTGTCACCGTGAAGGTCAATCATGTGGACGGCCAGACCAAGATGGAGCCTGCCGAGGTGTACGCCTCCGTGGTGAACTCCGTGGTGTCCATCAACACCACCTCCACCAGCGGCACCAACATCTTCGGCCAGGCGGTGGAGACCGCCAGCGCCGGCAGCGGCTTCATCTACAGCCCGGACGGCTATATCGTCACCAACTACCACGTTGTGAAGGGCGCCACCTCCGTGAAGGTCACCCTGTATAGCGGCGAGACCTACGATGCCACCATCATCGGCGGCGACAGCGACTATGATGTGGCCGTCATCAAGATCGACGCCACCGGCCTGTCCCCTGTGACCCTGGGCAACAGCCAGGACGTGAACGTGGGCGACACCGTGCTGGCCATCGGCAATCCCCTGGGTGAGCTGACCTTCTCCATGAGCCAGGGCATCGTCTCCTGCTGTGACCGGGCCATCAACGTGGACGGCACCCCCTTTAACATGATCCAGGTGGACGCCTCCATCAACCCCGGTAACTCCGGCGGCCCGCTGGTAAATCTGTACGGCGAAGTGGTGGGCATCGTCTCCGCCAAGTACAGCGAATACTCCAACACCTCTGTGGAGGGTCTGGGCTTCGCTATCCCCATCAATGACGTGCAGGCCATCATCACCGACATCATCGAGAACGGCCAGGTGACCGGCAAGGCGTATCTGGCCATCAAGGCCGGTACCATGACCGAGCAGATGGCCGCCCAGTACAACATCGGCATCACCGAGGGCGTGTTCGTCTACTCTACCGAGAGCGGCGGCGCCGGTGAGCGTGCCGGTCTGCAGTTGGGCGACGTGATCACCAAGGTGAACGACACCGCCATCACCTCCATGACCGACCTGTCCGCCGCCAAGAAGGGCTTCAAGGCGGGCGACACCGTGACGCTGACCGTCTACCGTAACGGTGAGTATATCACGCTGGATCTGACCTTTGACGAGCAGCCCCAGACCACCGGCGAGGATACCACCACCGACAATCAGCAGGATAACCAGCAGCAGGGCGGCCAGGACTACTCCGATATGTTCCGTGACTTCTACAACTACTATTTCGGTCAGAACGGCCGTTGATCATACCTTTCACACACTTCACACACACAATGTATTGACAAAGGGCAGAGGAGCTTCTCCTCTGCCCTTTGCCTTCCAAATTTCTTCTTGTTATTTGCGGTCGTATGGTATATAATAAGTGATATTATGTGATTATTATGCGTATGCGTAATCATCTCCGACAAAAGCGACCTCATAAAATGCTTCGCAGAATTCGCCGCCCGCAGGCGGCGAACCGGTTCAATCGTTTTTTGCGGCGGCGTGTACGTCGTGAAAAACACTTTGCGCGGAGAGAGTGTTTTTTGCGCGTTTCGCGCGGAAAACGCGGGTCGGAGCGAATCCTAATTTTGGCAAAAAAGGCCACGGCCCTTTTTGCCAAGTTCAAGAAAGGAAGGCTGCTATGATAAAGATCAACAGTGAGCACGGGGATATCACCATCTCCAACGCCGTGTTCACCACCATTACCGGCGCCGCCGCCACCAACTGCTTCGGCGTCAAGGGCATGGC
>CAKTZN010000206.1 GCA_934635545.1 uncultured Oscillospiraceae bacterium
CTCAGATCCTCGCCGATCTCGCCCATGTCCTTGTTGCGGACGTTGGCCAGCGCGTTTTCGGAAAAGCTGGCCACGCTCTTCTGGGCCGCTGCGCCGTATTGCAGCACCTGATTGGTGTCCCGCACGTCGATCTTCTTGGCGAATTCGTTGACGGCGGCCTTCTCCTGCTCCGTCAGCATGCTGTCATCCAGCACCACCGGCTCCACTTCCTTCTTCACCTCGGGGGCGGCGGGGGTGGCAGGCGCTTCCGGCGTCAGGGTCAGGGTGGGGATCTCCGCCGCTGCGGCGGTATCGGGAGCCAGCGTCAGTTCGGGCATGTTGTTGTCAGTCATGTTTTCGATTCCTTTCTGTATATATTCGACATAAAATTACAATCCGTATCAAATTGCATCACAATTCCAGGGTGATCCCGCCGTCATCCGGCTCGGTTCCGGCCGGTTCGGTCTGCTGGGCCGTCCTGTGCAGGGGATCGTCGCTGAGCCCCTCACGGGCCATCATGTTCTCCAGCACCACCATGTCGGTGGAGATATCCATGGCCTCCGCACCGAACAGGTTGTCCAACTGCTTTTCAAAGGCGGTGATGATGGTGGCCATCATGCCCTCCACCTTGTGCATGGTGGAGGAGATGTTCTCTCCGGCCACGCCCTGTTCGCCCATGCGGTCATAGGCGTTGAGGATCTTCAGCGTGGTGGGCAGAGAGTAGTTCATGAACTTGCGGATCTGGGGCAGCTTCTCCGGGTTCTGCTCCACCTGGGCAAAGATCTTGCCGGAGAGCTCCTGCAGCCGGACGATCTGGGCGGAGATGGTGGGGTCGGCGATGTTGTCATCCAGCCGCTTCATCTCTGCAATGGCCTTTCTGCCGTCCTCGATCATCTTGTCCAGCTCCGGGTTGCCGGTGGTCTTGGGCTCCTCCGGCACCTCCTCCACCGTGTTGGGACACAGCAGCCGGGCCACAACGCCCACCACCGCCGCCGCGCCTGCCGCCAGCAGATAGTGGGGCAACTTATACAGCGGGAACAGCAGCGCGTACAGCAGCCATGTGGCCGCCGCCGCGTACAGCGGTATGGTGGATTTATGCACGATTTTCTTCAATCCTATCGCCTCCGTTCAACGGACAGATCAACATAAATACTTTTACAGTTTACATTATAGCCCAACTGCCGCCGCCGGTCAAGAAAAAGAGACGGGACACCCCGTCTCCTTTTGCTATTGGCCCGCCGCGGGCAGTCCCACGGTGCCGTTGGTGGGATCGATAAAGATAGGCAGCACCGGCGGATCGAACGTCCACCACAGGAAAAGGCCCCACACACCCAGCAGCACCAGCGCGCCCAGGATGCTCCACAGCGGCCCCGTCAGCTTGCCCGCCGCCATGATCCGCCAGGAGAGCCACGCCCCCAGCAGCACCGCGGCCTGGAACAGCACCACGTCCGCGATCATGCTGCTGACGCCCAGCGCCCCGGTGTAGGTGTAGTACACCGCCGGAATGAGCACCACGCCCACCAGCAGGCCCAGCGCCCGGGCCATCAGTACCGGGCGGCGGCTGCCCCGCAGGGCCACCGCCTCCACCAGCGACCAGATCACCCACGGTGTCACCAGCAGCTTCATGTGCTCCCATGTGGATTCGTTGACGGCGGCGAACACCGCCGCCGCAATACTCTGTCCGCTCCAATCGTAAACAAAATGCAGCAGATTGCCAAAGATCAGCGTGAGAAACAGCCCCGCCAGCTCCCACTTGCGCCATCTCCTGTCGGCCATCGCAGCCCCTCCCATCCTTGTACGCTTTTACCCGTATTGTACGCCGCCATGAGGAAATATATACCGCCCCGGTCACGATCACTTGCAAAAACCGCAAAAAATATGGTATAATATATATCAGACGATTTTTAATAGGCGCAGGGCGATCCGCTCTGCGCGCTTTTTTCCGGAAAGGGGAGAGAATGATGACATTTGATCTGCGTATGGCGGTGTTCTCCGGCGGCGGACTGACCGCCGCCCAGCAGGCACAGGAGGTGCTTTCCTGCAACGACGATACCGCCGCCTACGGCCTGCGCCTGACGCCCCAGCAGGCCCAGGCCCTGCTGGACACCCGCTCCGCCGCGCTGCGGAAAACGGGCCGTGTGGAGCTGGGCGGCACCATCCTGCGGCGGATGATCCTGACCTTCCGGGATTCCCCCTATCTGACGGCGGAGAACTACGAGGCCACCCTTCACGAGCTGGTGGACGCCTTTTACTACTTCAAAACCGAGACGGAGGACAAGGTGGGTGACGAGGCCCTGCTGCGGTACATGAAGCAGACCTTCGACGGCCCCTGCCACGGCTCATTGGAGCTGCTGACAGGCACCGCACTGCCGGAGATGGCCCGCAGGCTGCGTGCCAGGGCGGCCCGTCCCCTGAACCGGGAGGTGTCCCATGACTGATCTGACGCGGCAGCCCCTCATCGATCCGTTGGCCCTGCGCCAGCGGGACTATTTCGCCACGCTGCTGGCGGAGGCGCAGCGCTGCGGCTTGCTGTCCGACCGGGATCTGAGCCGCCTGCAGGGGGAGAGCCTGACTCTGCTGGCGGAGCGCGCCGACGCCTGGAGCCGGGGCCAGAGTACCTCCCTTCCCGCCGAGCGGGCCCAGCACCTGCTGGAATCGGTACTGTACACCGTCTCCCTGGAGCTGAAGGCCAGCCCCACCCCGGAGGAGGCGGTGGAGCGGCTGCGGAACGAATCGCTGGCGGCCCTGTACGAGGCGGGACAGCACCGCATCGCCCGCCGTCTGCAGGCCCTCCGGGCCAGCCACCGGCAGTTGAAAAAGGCCCTGTTCCCCACGGCCAACGAATTCTACCGCGCCACGCTGTCCGACGGCATCGACGGCTTTTTCAAGCTGTACCGCCCCGCCTTCGCCGCCCAGGAGATCCACATCACCGCCGACTATCCCACCTTCTTCGGCCTGCCAGAGAAGGACGGCGTGGAGTTCATGGAGGACTATCTCCGCTGCCTGTCCCACGAAAACCGCTTCCTCGGCTGCTTCGCGCCGGAGGCCGTCCACGCCCTGCTGCTGGGCCTGGATGAGCGCTATCCTCAGTTGATCCTGAACCTCTACGGCCCGGTGCTGGCGGCGGCGTTGGGATGCGTGCTGACCCGGCAGAGCGTGGCGGCGCTGCGGTGCGACCTGCCCCGGCTGAACGCCCTGCTGGCGGGAAAGTCCCGGCAGGAGACGGAGAACCTGCTTCGTCAGGCGGCGGAGGTCTTTATCCGGGGCGCCGGCTGCCCCGAGGGACTGGCCGCCTATCTGCGCCGCAGCGTGCCGCCCCTGGCGGGGGAAATGGCCCGTGCTGTGGCGCTGGGCCATCCGGAGGCGGCGGTGCCTGTCCCGGCGGAATGGTGAACCCCCTTGCATTTTCGGTGCGAAATGGGTACAATAACGGTACATTAACCGCCGTAATCGGGTACATTAAGGAGCGTTCATCATGGCATTTCAAGGCTATACACAGCAGACCGTGGACTTCATGTGGGGCATCCGCTTCAATAACGAGCGGGGCTGGTTCATGGAACACAAGGATGACTATATCAACACCTTCCTCACCCCCACCAA
>CAKTZN010000207.1 GCA_934635545.1 uncultured Oscillospiraceae bacterium
TTCATCAGCCACAAGATGCGCGAGGTCATGCACATCTCCGACCGCATCACCGTGCTGCGGCTGGGCGAGGTGGTGGGCACCGTCAACTGCGCGGATACCGACAGCCAGAAGCTGGCCAGCATGATGATCGGCCGTGAGCTGACCACCTCCCAGTATGGGAAGAAGGACTGCGCCGGCGCGGATATCGCGGTGGAGCTGTCCCATGTGGATTATCACAAGGAATCCAAGCACAACGGCCTGAACGACATGTCCCTGACGGTACACCGGGGTGAGATCGTGGGCATCGCCGGTGTGGACGGCAACGGCCAGACGCAGTTGGCGCAGTTGATCACCGGCGTCATCGCCCCGGAGAGCGGCAGCGTGGAGCTGTCCGGGCAGAGACCCGCCATATTCGATCCCAACGGCTTTATCAAGGACGGCGTCTCCCATGTGCCGGAGGACCGCAATCTGCAGGGCCTGATCGGCGATATGACCATCGCGGAGAACCTGGTGCTGAAAAGCAGCGACAGCCAGCGCTTCAGCAGCGGTAAGGGCCTGCTGCTGAAAAAGAAGGCCATCGGCGGCTATGCCGGTGAGATGGCCAAGAAGTACGATATCCGCTGTACCTCGGTGGAGCAGGACGTGCGCAGCCTGTCCGGCGGCAATCAGCAGAAGGTCATTCTGGCCCGTGAGCTGGAATCCGACCCGGTGCTGCTGGTGGCGGCCCATCCCACTCGCGGCCTGGATATCGGCGCCGCCAGCTTTGTCCACGACCAGATGATCGCCGCCCGCGACCGGGGCGTAGGCATCCTGCTGATCAGTGCCGACTTTGACGAGATCCTGGAGATGTCCGACCGAATCCTGGTCTGCTTCGAGGGCCAGATCATGGGCGAGTATTCCGGCAAGAATCCTCCCATCGAGGAGATCAGTCTTGCCATGACCGGTAAGTAAGGGGGCGTGTATATGGAAAAGTTCAAACGCTCTCTGAGCAGCTTTGCGGTGCCGCTGCTGTCGATCCTGCTGGCCTTCCTGATCGGCGGCATCATCATGGCGGCGCTGGGCGCCGACCCCTTTCAGGCGGTGAAGTACCTGTTCCAGGGCGCCTTCGGCTCCCAGGCCAACATCGGTACCACGCTGAATAAATCCACCCCTTTGATGTTCACCGCGCTGTGCGCCTGCTTTGCCTATAAGTGCGGCGTGTTCAACCTGGGCGGCGAGGGTCAGTTCCTGATGGGCTCCATCGCCGCGTTCCTGACGGCCTATTTCAGCGGCCTGACCGGCTTTACCGGCATCCTGCTGGCGCTGCTGGCCGGTACGCTGGCGGGCGGCATCTGGGGCATGATCCCCGGCGTGCTGAAGATCACCCGGGGCCAGAACGAGATGATCATCTCCATCATGCTGAACTATGTGGCCACGCTGTTCATGGGCGTGCTCTATACCAGTTGGATCCGGGATGAGAACATCCCCCAGACCCCGGCCATCTCCAAGCTGGTGCAGCTACCCCGCGTGGTGACCGGCATGCGCTTCACCTGGGGCTTCGTGCTGGCGGTGGCGGTGGGCCTGATCATGTACTATGTGCTGTTCTGGACCAGCGGCGGCTTCAAGCTGCGGGCGGTGGGCTATAACATGACCGCCAGCCGCTTCAACGGCATCCCCGTCAAGCGCTATATCCTGACCAGCTTCATCATCTCCGGCGCCATCGCCGGACTGGGCGGCGGCGCAGAGCTGCTGGGCACCCAGTTCCGCCTTATCAACGGCTTCGGCGCGGGCTACGGCTTCGACGGTGTGGCCATGGCCCTCATCGGCCAGTTGCACCCCATCGCAACGGTCGTTGTGGCGCTGTTCTTCGCGGCGCTGCGCGTGGGCTCCACCACCATGCAGGCTGCTACCGGCGTCCCCACCAGCGTGTCAGATATCATTCAGGCACTGGTGATCGTGTTCTCCGTGGCCGGTATGGCGCTGACCAAGCTGCCGGAGTTCGAGTCCTGGAAGAATCGGTTGTTCTCCAAGAGAAAGGCGGGTGACAAGTAATGGATTGGATCTCCAGTTTGCTTCTGGCCACCGTTCGCTTGGCCATCCCTCTGCTGCTGATCTCCCTGGCGGAGCTGTACGGCCAGCGGGCCGGTATGGTCAACATCGGCCTTGAGGGCCTTGCCGCCATCGGCGCGCTGGTGGGCTTCCTGGCCTGCTACATCACCGGCTCCAACTGGCTGGGCCTGCTGTGCGGCGCGTTGGCCGGACTGCTGGTCAACATGATCTACGCATTCTCCACGGTGACCCTGTGCGCCGACCATACGGTGTACGGCATGGCCATCAATATTTTTGCTCCGGCGCTGGCGTCCTTTATCTACCGTGTGTACTTCGGCACCGGCTCCGACCTGAAGCAGATCACCACCATGGCCAGCATCGCCATCCCCGGCCTGAAGGACATTCCGGTCATTGGCCCGCTGCTGTTTGACCAGAGTCCCATGGTGTATCTTACCATCGCACTGGTGGTGTTCACGTCCATCTTCTTCAGCCGCACCCGTGCGGGTCTCAGCTATAAGGCAGTGGGCGAGCATCCTAAGGCTGCCGCCACGCTGGGCATCAACGTCATCGGTGTGAAGTACATCGCCTGTATGATCTGCGGTGCGCTGGCCGGTATGGGCGGCGCGTATCTGACCACCTGCTACTCCAGCACCTATACCGACGGCATCGTGGCCGGACGCGGCTTCATCGCCCTGGCCGCCGTGATCTTCGGCCGCTGGAACGCTGTGGGCGTGCTGCTGGCCTGCCTGTTCTTCGGCTTCTGCGACGCTTTGCAGATCCGTCTGCAGGTGTCCGGCATCGGCATCCCGTACCAGTTCTTCCAGATGATCCCCTATGTGGCCACCGTCATCGTGCTGAGTGCCATCGGCAGCCGCCAGACAGGCCCCAAGGCCAACGGCCAGCCCTACCGCAAGGAACAGCGGTAAATTCGGTAATAACGCAAAAGGCGCTATTATAAAAAAGATTTCTATATTAGGAGGAAAAAAGAATGAAGAAATTTCTTGCGCTGCTGCTGGCGCTGGCTATGACCCTGTCTCTCGTGGCCTGCGGCGGCAACAACAACGCCGCCGCCGACGGTGACGACGCCAACGCCAACACCGATGGCGAGAAGGTCTATAAGGTCGCCATGATCTGCGATTCCAGCATCAACGACGGTGGTTGGGGAAAGGCTTGCTACGAGGCTATGATCAAGGCCGCCGAGACCAAGGGCTGGCAGGCCGATTATACCGACTCCATCTCTCAGGATCAGTACTATGATTCCATCGCGGCCTACTGCGCCCTGGGCTATGACATGATCTACGCGCCCGGCAACCAGTACACCGACGCTGTCCTGCAGGCTGCCGAGGAGTATCCCGACATCGCCTTTGCGCTGCTGAACGGCGCTGAGAAGACCCCCGGCGAGGCTGTCAACGGCAACGTGTCCTCTCTGCTGCCCAACGCACAGGAGATCGGCTGGATCGCCGGTGCCCTGGCCGGTCTGATGACCGAGAGCGGCAAGCTGGGCTTCATCGGCGGTATGGAGCTGGATACCACCAAGGGCAAGAT
>CAKTZN010000208.1 GCA_934635545.1 uncultured Oscillospiraceae bacterium
CCCGCCATCGACTATACCGAGACCCATCAGGTCATCGTCTCCGTGGGCTACGGCGAGGGCGCGGAGATCGCCAACCGCCTGGAGCGCAACAACGTCATCGTCAACTATCAGGCTACCCCTGACGAGGAGGGCTTCACCGCCTCCGGCGCGCTGCGCATGGGCGTCAGCGAGATGACCCGCTTCGGCTTCGGCGAGAAGGAGTTTGCCCAGTTGGCCTCCCTGATGGCGGACTGCATCCTGCGGGGCAAGGAGATCGGCCCGGATGTCGCCAAGCTCCGCGCACAGCATCTGGAGATGGGCTACTGCTTCAACGACGCACAGTTCGAGGCCGCGCTGGAGAAGCTGGCGGAAAAGACAGGACTTTAAGAATACTGGCGCAAAATCTTGCGATTTTGCTGCCAAAGGGTTTACAGCCCGCTGCGCGCCTTTGGCACTGGCGGACTGAGAAGTGCTTTTCGCCACGTACACGCCGCGGCGAAAAATGATTGAATTCTTTTCGCGTCTGCGGACGCGAACTCTGCGAGGCATATAACGAAAACGAAAATAAAATTTGGAGGTAAAGTATCATGTTGTTTCCCGCTGAAATGAAGTATTCCAAGGATCACGAGTGGATGAAGGAAGAGGATGGCGTTGTGGTGGTCGGCATTTCCGACTTTGCGCAGGACGCCCTGGGCGACGTGGTGTTCGTGAACCTGCCCGGCGAGGGTGACGAGGTCACCGCCGGTGAGGCCTTCGGCGATGTGGAGTCCGTCAAGGCTGTGTCCGATCTGGTATCCCCCGTGACCGGCACCGTGTGCGCCGTCAACGAGGAGCTGCTGGATGAGCCGGAAAAGCTGAACAAGGCCCCCTATGACGCATGGCTCATCAAGGTGGAGAACGTGACCGACACCAGTGACATGCTGGATGCCGCCGCTTACGAGGCCTTCTGCGCGCAGGAGGGCTGATATGGGCAGCTACATCCCCTCTACGCCCCAGCAGCGGCAGGAGATGCTGAAGGCCATCGGCCTTTCCTCCTTCCGTGAGCTGTACGGCGATGTTCCGGCGGAGATGTATCTGGATCGTCCGCTGAACATCCCCTCCGGCATGAGTGAGCTGGAGGTGGGCCGGGCCGTCCGCGCCATGGCGGACAAGAACCGCGTGTACGACGTGATTCTGCGCGGTGCGGGCGCTTACGACCACTACATCCCCAGCATCGTCAAGTATATCCCCGCCAAGGAGGAATTCCTGACGGCCTACACCCCCTATCAGGCGGAGATGAGCCAGGGCCTTTTGCAGTCCATCTTCGAATATCAGACCATGATCTGCATGCTGACGGGCATGGACGTGTCCAATGCCTCCGTCTATGACGGCGCCACCGCCGCCGCCGAGGCCGCCGCCATGTGCCGCGACCGCAAGCGCCGGGTGACGCTGGTGTCCGCCGCGGCGCACCCCGACACCATCAACACCATCCGTACCTATTGCTACGGCACCGGCGACGAGCTGCGCATCGTCCCCGAAAAGGACGGCAAGACCGACCTCGACGCCCTGCGGGAGATGCTGACCCCCGACGTGGCCAGCTTCTATGTGCAGCAGCCCAACTTCCACGGCCTCTTCGAGGACGCAGAGGCGCTGGGCGCGGCCATCCACGAGGCGGGCGCACTGTACGTCATGGGCTGCAACCCCATCGCGCTGGCCATCATGAAAACGCCCCGTGACTGCGGCGCGGATATCGCCGTGGGTGAGGGCCAGCCCCTCGGCCTGCCGCTGGCGGCGGGCGGCCCGTATCTGGGCTATATGGCCACCACCGAAAAGCATATGCGCAAGCTGCCCGGCCGCATCGTGGGCGAGACCACGGACGCCGAGGGCCGCCGGGCCTATGTGCTGAGCCTGCAGGCCCGCGAACAGCACATCCGCCGCGAGAAGGCCAGCAGCAATATCTGCTCCAACGAGGCCCTGTGCGCCCTGACCGCCGGACTCTATATGTCCACCATGGGCCCGGACGGCATGGCCCAGGCGGCGGAGCAGTCCATGGCCAAGGCCCACTATCTGGCGGAGGCTCTGTGCGCCATCGACGGCGTGAAGCTGCGCTATTCCGGCGACTTCTTCCATGAGTTCGTCACCGATATGCCCCGGACGGAGGAAGTCCTGTCCGCATTGTCCGAGGCCGGTATTCTGGGCGGCCTGCCCGTTGCGGGCGGCATCATGTGGTGCGCCACCGAAAAGGTGACGAAGGAAGCCATGGACAAGACCGCGGCCATTGTGAAGGAGGTGCTGGCAAAATGAAGCTGATCTTTGAAAAGAGCGTTCCCGGTCGTCATTGCAGCCTTCTGCCCGCGTGCGATGTGCCCGAGGTGAAGCTGCCCGCTGCCTTGCAGCGTGAGGTCAAGCCCGCCCTGCCGGAGATGAGCGAAACCGACATCTCCCGCCACTATACCGAGCTTTGCCAGCAGGTACACGGCGTCAACTGCGGGTTCTACCCCCTGGGCTCCTGCACCATGAAGTACAACCCCCGCATCGACGAGGAGGTGGCCGCGCTGGAGGGCTTTACCGCCGTCCATCCGCTTGCCCCCGCCGCCGACCAGCAGGGCGTGCAGGAGGTGCTGGACACCGCCAAGTCCTACCTGTGCGAGATCACCGGCATGGACGACATGACCTTCCAGCCTGCCGCCGGCGCCCACGGCGAGTTTACCGGCGTGCTGCTGATCAAGCAGTATCACGAATCCCGCGGCGACCACAAGCGCACCAAGATCATCGTGCCCGACAGCGCCCACGGCACCAACCCCGCCACCGCCGCCATGTGCGGTTATCAGGTGGTGAACATTGCCTCCGGCCCTGATGGCTGCGTGGATCTGGACGCGCTCCGTGCTGTGCTGGGCGAGGACACCGCCGGATTGATGCTGACCAACCCCAACACCGTGGGTATTTTTGACCACAACATTCTGGAGATCACCCGCCTTGTCCACGAGGCAGGCGGCCTGTGCTACTACGACGGGGCCAACCTGAACGCCGTCATGGGCGTTGTCCGCCCCGGCGACATGGGCTTTGACTGCATCCACATGAACCTGCACAAGACCTTCGCCACGCCCCATGGCGGCGGCGGCCCCGGCGCAGGCGCAGTGGGCTGCAAGAGCTTCCTGGCACCCTTCCTGCCCCACAGCGCGCTGGCAGAGGAGCCGGGCCACATTCAGGTACGGGGCTTCCGGGGCAACTTCCTGGTTGTGGTCCGGGCGCTGGCCTATCTGCTGACGCTGGGCCGCGAGGGCATCCCTGAGGCCGCCCAGAACGCGGTGCTGAATGCCAACTATCTCATGCACCTGCTGAAGGGCACCTACACTCCCGCCTATGACCGCATCTGCATGCACGAGTTCGTGCTGGATCTCAGCGGCTTGAAGAAGGCCACCGGCGTCACGGCGCTGGATGTGTCCAAATCCCTCATCGACGAGGGTATCCATCCGCCTACGATGTACTTCCCGCTGATTGTCCACGAGGCGCTGATGCTGGAGCCCACCGAGACGGAGGGCCCCGAAACGCTGGAGCACGCCGCCGATGTGCTGCG
>CAKTZN010000209.1 GCA_934635545.1 uncultured Oscillospiraceae bacterium
GACTGGATCAAGATCGCCCGCTCCAGCAACGCCCGCAGCAAGATCCGCCAGTGGTTCAAGCGGGAGAAGCGGGACGAGAACATCGTCAACGGCCGCCAGAGCTTCGAGTCGGAGCTGAAGCGCACCGGCGTATCCCTGAAGGAGCTGCTGGCCGACGAGAACGTACCCAACGTGCTGAAAAAGCTCAGCTTCAACTCCGTGGACGACATGTACGCCGCCATCGGCTACGGCGGCGTCACGGCCCTGAAGGTCATCGGCCGTCTGCGGGAGGATATCCAGCGTATCCTGCACCAGCATCAGGCCGAGCGGCAGGCGGAGGTGCCTGTGGCAGGCCAGCCGGAGGTGATGCGGCCCGCCGTGCCCCAGCGGAAGGGCGAGCACGGCATCATCGTGGAGGGCCTCAGCAACTGTCTGGTGAAGTTCTCCAAGTGCTGCTCTCCCGTGCCGGGAGACGACATCGTGGGCTTCATCACCCGGGGCTACGGCGTATCCGTTCACCGCTCCGACTGCCCCAACGTGCTACGCTCCAAGGATAATCCCGCCGAGGCGGGCCGCTGGATCCGGGTAAGCTGGGCCGACAAGACCAGCGAGAGCTATCACACCATGCTGCAGGTGGTGGCCAAGGATCGCATCAGCCTGATCGTGGACGTGTCCACGGTGCTGTCGGCCACCAAGACCCGTGTTCTGTCCCTGAACGCCCGCTCCACGCCGGACGGCTTCGCCCTGCTGGATCTGGGCATTGAGGTGGAGGGCCGCACGCAACTGAAAACCGTCATGAGCCGGTTGGAGCAGATCCAGGGTGTCATGAAGGTGACGCGGCCTGCGGGATAAAAAATACTGGCGCAAGCCTTTCGGTCAACGATCCGTAGGGGCGGACGACTCTGTCCGCCCGCAAGGAAATGACCGATTATCGTCAGGGCGGACAGAGTCGTCCGCCCCTACAACTGATTTTTGTACCTTATCCACATACCGGCGGGCCGTCGAGGACGCCGGCCCCTACACATCGGCTGCCGATAGAGGGGCCTTGGAAACGGTGTCCCTGACGCCTCATGTTGAATACTATCTGTATAAAGGAGAATAAATTATGCGCGCTGTATTGACCCGCGTGAAGCACGCCTCCGTCACCATCGACGGAAAAGTACACGGCCAGATCGGCGAGGGCTTCCTGATCCTGCTGGGCATCACCCACGAGGACACCGAGGCGCAGGCCGTCAAGCTGGCGGACAAGCTGACGGGCCTTCGCATCTTCGAGGATGAGAACGGCAAGATGAACCGGGGCCTGGACGAGGTGAAGGGCGAGCTGCTGGTGGTATCCCAGTTCACCCTGTACGGCAACTGCAAGAAGGGCCGCCGCCCCGAATTCCTGGCCGCCGCGCGGCCCGAGGTGGCCATCCCCCTGTACGAGAAGTTCGTGGAGCTGTGCCGCGCCAAGGGCTTCCACACCGAGACCGGCGAGTTCGGCGCCTATATGCAGGTGGACAGCCTGAACGATGGCCCGCTGACGCTGGTGGTGGACACCGACCAACTGTAAGGAGGGTGCGCGGATGAAGGTACTCTCTCTGATGGTGGGCCCCATCATGACCAACTGCTACATCCTCTGCGACGAGGATGCCAAGGTCTGCGCCGTCATCGACCCCGGCGACGAGCCCAAGCGCATCGAGGCCATGATCGCCTCCAGCGGCTGCACCCCCGTCATGATCCTGCTGACCCATGGCCACTTTGACCACTGCACAGGCGTGGCGGGCCTGCTGGAGACGTGGCCGGAGCTGCCGGTCTATATCCACCAGGGCGACGTGACCGACAGCAGCGGCGGCGACCTTCTGTTCCACCGGCTGGGCGAGAAAAACCAGCGGTACTATCAGGAGGGCGACAAGCTGACGGTGGGCGGCCTGACGCTGGATGTGCTGGAGACCCCCGGCCATTCCCAGGGCTCCGTCTGCCTGCTGGTGGAGGGACAGGGCGTGATCTTTGCCGGAGATACCCTGTTCCGCAATAGCTGCGGCCGGTGCGACTTCCCCGGCGGCGACTATCGGGCCATGCTGAAGTCTCTGGCTCGGCTGGGCAGGCTGGAGGGCCAATACACCGTCTATCCCGGCCACGATTCCGCCACCGACATGGACTATGAGCGGAAGTACAACCCCTATATGAAGCAGGGCATGAACGTATGAAGCTGATCTTTACCGGTCATAACGACCGTTACGCCATTGAGCAGGATCTGCTGGCCTTCTTTCCCAACGAGCGTCCGGTCTACGATCCGGAGGCGGAGGAGGCAAGCTGCGCCTGGGTGAAGCTATCCGAGGGAAATACCTACACCACCGCGACCACCCGTATCCGGTATCAGGGACGGGAGGGCCGCGGTCTTTCCCGCGTGCATATCGACCCCGCACTGACCCCCTATCAGCAGGAGGGACTGCGGCAGCGGGCGCTGAAAATGAGCTTTTTCAAGGCGTCGGTGGAGATCCTGGGCCGCGTCCCCGCGTGGGGCAGCCTGACCGGCGTGCGGCCCGCCAAGCTGGCGGCCCGGCTGCTGCGCGGCGGCATGACGCCCCGGCAGGCCGACCGTGAGCTGGATCGCACCTATCAGGTGTCCGCGCCCCGCCGCCGTATGTGCATCGAGGCAGCCCAGGCGGGCATCGCCGCCAAGGAGGCGCTGGAGCCCAACGACATCTCCCTGTACATCGGCATCCCCTTCTGCCCCACGCGCTGCGCCTATTGCAGCTTCGTCTCTCAGGCGGTGGAGCGCTCTTTCAAGCTGATGGAGCCGTATCTGGAGGCGCTGGAGCGGGAGATCACGCTGGCGGCCCAAATGGTGCAGGACACCGGCCTGCGCATCAAGTCCTTCTACATGGGCGGCGGCACCCCCACCACGCTGTCGGCGAAGCAGATGGATCATCTGCTGACCCACCTGAACCGCAGCTTCGACATGAGCCATGCGGTAGAATACTGCATCGAGGCAGGCCGCCCCGACACCATCGACCGGGAGAAATTACAGGTGCTCCTTGACCACGGGGCCGACCGCATCAGCGTCAACCCCCAGTCGCTGGACGACAAGGTGCTGCAGGCCATCGGCCGCAGGCACTCGGCGGCGGACATTCTGGCCGCCATGGAGCTGGCCACCTCCATGGGCTTTCCCCATGTAAATATGGATCTCATCGCGGGCCTGCCCGCCGACACGCCGGAGGGCTTCCGGAAGACGCTGGATCAGTGCATCAGAAGCGGCGCGGACAACATCACCGTCCACACGCTGGCCCTGAAAAAGGGCAGCCGCCTGACGCTGGAGGGCAGCCCCATCCCATCGGCAGAGGCCGTGGCGGAGATGCTGGACTACGCCGACCCCACTTTGCGGGCGGCGAGCTTCGCCCCCTACTACCTCTATCGCCAGAAGTACATGTCCGGCAGCTTTGAAAATGTGGGCTGGTGCATATCCGGCGCGGAGGGACTGTATAATATCTACATCATGGAGGAGCTGCACAGCATCCTCTCTCTGGG
>CAKTZN010000210.1 GCA_934635545.1 uncultured Oscillospiraceae bacterium
ATGAGCTACATTCTGGAGATCGACCGCTGCGGCTCCATCAACCGGGCGGCCCAGAACCTGTTTGTGTCCCAGTCCGCCCTGTCCAGCGCCATTGCCGAGGTGGAGAAGGAGCTGGGCATCACCATCTTCCACCGCTCCAACCGGGGCGTGGCGCTGACGGAGGACGGCCGGGAGCTGCTGAACCAGATCACCCCCATCGTGGAGCGCAGCCGCAAGATCACCCGCTATTACAGTGAGCGCAAGGCAGAAAACCGGGTCAGCCTCTCCATCGCCGCCCAGCGCTACCCCTTCTGCGCCAAGGCGTTCGTGGAGTTTCTGCACCTGCGGGAGGAACCCCGCATCGAGGTCAGCTTCAAGGAGGTGGAGATGTCCGCCGTGATCGAGCAGGTGGCCCAGCAGCAGAGCGACCTGGGCGTCATCTTCGTCTCCGACATGACGGAGCACTTTATCCGCCGGATTTTAGAGGGCCGAAACCTGGAGTTCCACCAGTTGGCCCGACTGCGGCCCCATGTGTTCATGCGCCGGGGCCATCCCCTGTCCGGCGAGGCATCGGTGACGCCGGAGCAGCTCCACCAGTACCCCTACGCCGCCTTTACCCAGAGCGACACCAACCTCAACTACGCCGAAGAGGTGGTGGTGGGCACCGCCGCCGACTTCAACCAGGTGGTCTATGTGTCCGACCGGGCCACCATTTACAGCGTCATCGCCCACACCAACTGCGTCTCCACCGGAAGCGGCGTGCTGCCGGAGGGCTTCGGCGACGACCGGCTGGTGACGGTGCCCCTGACGGGTCAGCATGACATGCGCCTGGGCTACATCAAGCTCCGCTCCGTCCCCCTCAGCGAATCGGGCAAGGAGTTTGTGGATATTTTACAGCAGATACTGAAGGAATTGGAATAGCCCTTTCCCTGCACACGATGACGAAAAAAGAGAGCCTTGCGGCTCTCTTTTTTGCTGTCGCTGTGTTTTTTACAGTTGTGCCAGGGCCTGCTCCAGGTCGGCAATGATGTCCTCGGCATTCTCCAGACCGGCGGACAGACGGATCAGACCGCCGGGGATGCCGGAGGCGGCCAACTCCTCCTCGGTATAGGTGGAGTGGGTCATGGAGGCGGGATGCTCGATCAGCGTCTCGGCGTCGCCCAGGGAGACGGCCACGGTGATCAGATGCAGGGCATTGACCAGCTTGGTACCGGCAGCGCGGCCGCCCTTGACCTCGAAGCTCAGCATGCCGCCGAAGTCCTTCATCTGGCGCGCGGCGATGTCGTGGCCCACATGGTTCTTCAGGCCGGGATAGTACACCTTCTCCACGGCGGGGTGCTGATCCAGGAACTCGGCGATGGCCTTGGCGTTGGCGCAGTGGCGCTGCATGCGGATCTCCAGGGTCTTCAGGCCGCGGAGGATCAGATAGGCGGCGAAGGGATCCATGACCGCGCCGGTCATGTCCTTCAGGCCGAACATACGGACCTCACCGATGAAGTCGGCCTTGCCCACCACGAAGCCCGCGATCACGTCGCCGTGGCCGTTCAGGTACTTGGTGGCGGAGTGCACCACCACGTCGGCGCCCAGGGTCAGGGGATTCTGCAGGGCGGGGGAGGCGAAGGTATTGTCGCACACCACCTTGATGGCGGGGTTATAGGCGTGGGCGATCTCCGCCACGGCGGCGATGTCGGCGATCTTCAGGTTGGGGTTGGCGGGGGTCTCCAGATACACGGCGCAGGTATTCTCCTTCAGGGCGGCCTTCACGGCGGCCAGATCGGAGGTATCCACGAAGCTGACCTCCACGCCGTAGCGGCTCATGCCGTGGTTCAGCAGGGCGAAGGTGCAGCCGTACAGGGTGCCGTCGGCCACGATGTGCTTGCCGGCGCCGGCGATGGTCCACAGGGCGGAGGAAATGGCGCCCATACCGGAGGCCGCGGCCACGCAGGCCTCGCCGCACTCCAGCGCCGCCACCTTATTCTCCAGCACGGAGACGGTGGGGTTGCCCAGGCGGGTGTAGATGTAGCCGCCCTCCTGTCCGGCAAAGCGGCGGCCGCCCTGCTCGCAGCTATCGAACACGAAGGTAGAGGTCTGGTAGATGGGGGTGGTCAGCGCGCCGTACTGCGCGTCCTTCACGTTACCGGCGTGAATGGCCTTAGTGCCCAGGCCAACATTGGGGTTCATCATAATTTGCTCCTCCTACAATGAAATATTTGTTGATTCTACCTGTTTTTAACTTCTCTTCTGTCTCAAAATATAACACATTTACCAAACAATGTGGTAGTTCCAAAAGCCGATGCCACGTTATCTATTCAGCTTATAGCAAAACGCAGTTTTTCGTCGCTGCATTCATCATTTTTTCTTCCTGTTTTTGGAAAAACAAGAAAACAGCCGTGTTTCCACGGCCGTTTTCGACGGGATCCGTTATTCAAACAACAGATAATTCTCAATACCCCAGCTTCCGGTTCACCAGGTGGGCCAGGGGACGGCCCGCGGCGAAGTTCTCCAGATCCTCGCAGAACATATCCACATCCTTGTCCCGGGTATAGCCCAGAGACATATTGCCCGCCACATGGGGGGTGATCAGCAGGTGCTTCGTCGTCCACAGGTAGTGATCCTGGGGCAGCGGCTCGGGAACGAACACATCCAGCGCCGCACCGGCGATGCGCTCCGCGTCCAGCGCCTCGGCCAGCGCCTCCTGATCGATGGCAGTGCCCCGGCCCACATTGACCACCACGGCATGCCGCGGCAGCAGGGCGATGCGCTCACGGCTCAGCACACCCGCGGTCTCGCCGGTGGAGGGCAGGGCCATCACCAGAATGTCGGTATCCGGCAGCACGCTGTCCAGATCGGAGAGCGTCACGATCCGGTCAAAGGCCGGGTCGGCGGGCTTGATGGTGCGGCGGACGCCGCAGATGGACTTGGCCCCCATGGCCTTGGCCCGGCGGGCAAAGCTGGTGCCGATGTCGCCGGTGCCCAGCACGGTGATATTCGCCCCGCAGATGGAGCGCACCGGCAGCGGCGGCAGCCACACCTTCTCGCCCACGGCCTTCATGGTGGGCATCATCTGCCGCAGCAGCATCAGCGTCACCATGATGATGTGCTCGGCGATGGTGACGCCGTAGGCACCGGCGGAGTTGCTCAGCAGCACGCCCTCGTGGGGATACAGCGCCTCGTCCACATAGCGGTCCACACCGGCGAAGCTGGCGCAGAACCACTTCAACTGCGTCATGCCCTTCAGATCATTCCGGTCGGGCATACCATATACGATCTCATATTCCCCGGCACGCTCCCGGGGCAGCACGCCGTCCAGATAGTAGTCCACCGTATAGCCGTACTTCCCGGCCACCGCCTCGATCTGCTGCTGATGGTGGGCCTCAAAGAATTTTTCCACTACCGCGATCTTTTTCATGGTCACAACTCCTTTATCATTTGTTCCGCGCAGCGCATGCCGTCAGCAGCGGCGGACAGGATGCCTCCGGCATACCCGGCTCCCT
>CAKTZN010000211.1 GCA_934635545.1 uncultured Oscillospiraceae bacterium
GTTCAGCATACCGCAATAGGCGTCGCCGCGGCCGTTGATCAGGTCGCCGTCACCCTCGGCGGCGGCCACGAACATACAAGGACCGTCAAATTCCTTTGCCAGTAGCGTCTCCGGCGTTTCCGGGCCGAAGTTGCCCAGGAACACCACCAGAGCATTGCATCCGGCGGCCTTTACATCGGCTACAGCCTTCTGCATGTCCTTCTCGTTTTCCACCGTCACGGGGCACTCATACAGTTCTCCGTCATAGGCCTTGGCAATAGCGGCCCGGCGGCGCTCGGACAGAGCAATGGGGAAGCAGTCGCGGCTGACAGCCACAAGGCCCAGCTTCACTTGGGGAATGTTGTCAAACATGGGATTTTCCTCCTATCACAGATCGTTGGCTATGTCGATATTGATACCGGTCAGGCCGACCTTCGCACCGCTTCTGGCCTCGTCGCTGTCGGGATGGGGCAGCAGCCACTTGTTGCAGGCGGTCAGATATGCCGCCTCGCCCGACGGCACGGGGATCGCGGGGGCGGCGGTGTTGGTACCCCGGGGCAGCGCCACCAGTACCCGGAAGCCCTTCTCCGGATCCGTATGGCAGGGAGCATAGTGCAGCGTGGTGGCATAGACCTCCACCAGCACACCGGCAGGCACCCGGAATGCCGCAACGCTGGCGGTATCCAGCATCATGTCGCGGATATCCTCCATCTTGGCCAGCAGCAGGATGAAATCCCCGGCACCCAAATTGAACTCACTGTCCCGGTGATACTCCAGACAGTTCAAGCGGGAGTTATGACCCCAGCACATGCCCAACTGCACCGGCATGCCGCCGAAGAGCTGGTCACGGAACGCGGCAAAGGCATCGCCGCACTGCTCCAGCGCCGGTATCGCCGGTTCATAGGCCACGCCGCTCTCCGGCATGGGAACGGTCTCCATAGCGGCCAGCAGCTCTTCGCAGGGTATGCCTGTCACCACCCGGCCATAGGGACGGAAGGCCTCGTCATATACGGAATAGATCGTCATCGTCTCACCTCTCCAACACTTTGAACAGCTCACGGCAGGCGGGATAGATCTGCCTGAACTGCTGATATCTCTTCTCATACAGCGCCATACGCTCCGGATCGGGCTGCACTGTATCCTTGACATGGATCAGCTTCTCCGCCGCCTGCTGAACGCTTTCAAAAACGCCGCAGGCCACCATGGCCAGCATGGCGCCGCCATAGCCTGGTCCCTGCTCGGTGACAGGGATATCCAGCGGGATGCCCAGAATGTCGGCGATCATCTGCCGCCACAGGGGCGACTTGCTGCCGCCGCCGCAGATCATGGAGCGGGGGATGGCGATGCCCAGCGAACGGGCCACCTCAAAGCTGTCCCGGATGGCGAAGGCCACACCCTCCAGCACGGCCTGCAGCATATCGGCCCGGGAAGTATCCATGGTCATACCGATAAAGGTGCCGCGGGCGGAGGTGTCGTTGATGGGACTGCGCTCGCCCATCAGATAGGGCAGGAAATAGACGTGGTTATGCCCCAGCTTCTCCGGGGCGATCCGGGCCTGGAGTCCCGCGTAATCCTCGCTGCCCAGAATATCCTCCATAAACCATTTGTTGCAGGAGGCCGCCGACAGCATGCAGCCCATGAGGTGATAGCCGCCGTCGGCGTGGGCAAACGCATGGAGACCATTATGGGGATCCACGCCGAATTTGTCCGAGCTGATGAAGATGGTACCGGAGGTGCCCAGCGAGATATTGCAGCCGCCTGCGCCTACCACACCGGTACCCACCGCTGCGGCGGCATTGTCGCCGGCACCGGCGCAGACTTTTACACCGACAGGCAGTCCCAGCTCCGCCGCCACCTCCGGTAGCAGTGTGCCTACGCACTGGAAGCTCTCGTACAGCCGTGGCATCTGCGTCTCCGTAACGCCGCAGATATCCAGCATCTCCTGTGACCAGCACTTGTGCTGCACGTCCAGCAGCAGCATGCCCGAGGCATCGGAGTAGTCGCAGCAGTGGACGCCGGTCAGCTTGTAGTTGATATAATCCTTGGGCAGCATGATGCGGCGGATCCGGCGGAAGTTCTCCGGTTCATTCCGCTGCATCCACAAAAGCTTCGGGGCGGTGAATCCGGCGAACGCGATATTGGCGGTCAGCGCCGACAGGCGCTCTTTGCCGATGGTGCCGTTGAGGTATTCCACCTCCCGGGAGGTACGGCCGTCGTTCCACAGGATGGCCGGTCGGATCACCTGATCCGCTTCGTCCAGCGCCACCAGGCCGTGCATCTGGCCACCTGCGCCGATGCCCGCCACCTTTTCGGCGTCAAAGCCCCGCAGAAGCGCCGGGATGCCCTCCCGCACCGCCTGCCACCAGTGGGCAGGCTCCTGTTCCGACCAGCCGGGCTGGGGGAACAGCAGCGGATACTCCCTTGTGACGGTACGCAGCACCGTCCCCTGCCGATCCACCAGCAGCAGCTTCAGCGCGGAAGTGCCAAGGTCAATGCCGATGAAATACATGCTCTCACGACCTTTCGGATGATTTCTTTCCGGAACAGAGGTTGCGTCTCCCCCGCCGGGTATGGTATAATACTGTCGGGCGGAATACGCCCGCACCTTATGAAAAGGCGGTAGCAACGATGGATGTCCGTCAGCTTGTCCCCGTGGATTTCAGCGACTATTTTGCGCACTTCACCCGCAGCGACTATCCCGCGTTCTTCCGGCGCTATACCGCGCTGGCCGGGCCGGTGCTGGCCGCGTTGTCCTCCCCTGCCGAGGCAGAGGCCGCGGCAGCGGAGCTGGTAGCGCACTGCGGCACACTGCTGCGTCCGCTGCGCCGGAAGGTGATACTGTTCGATCTGAAAAGCCTGTTTACCCTGTATACCGTCCCGGCGGCGCTGGAGCACGGCGGTGAGGCCGCGGAGGCTTTTGCCCAACGGCTGGCGGAGGAATGGAACCGGCAGTATCCGGCGTTTTCCTTTGCCATCGGCACCTACGGCGAGCTGATGAAGGGGTTTGAAAACGCAAAGCTTCTGGGCTTTGATATCAAATGGGGAGGCAAAAAGGATGAAAAATAAGCTGATCGCCCAGTTGTACCGCCGCAAGCGGAACTCCTATTACCTGTCCGCCATTGTGGGCGGCTACCTCGTCTATCTGGCATGGAAGCTGCTGGGCGAGCTGCCGGAGGGCGGCGGCGCGCTGATCGCGGCCTGGGCCGCCATCGTGGTCTTTGTCCTCTGCGGTGCGCTGTTCGCGGCGCTCAGCATTTGGGCGCTGATAAAGGGATACTGCGCGGAGAATGCGCCCGGGGACGATGAGGAACCGCCCACGGAGACGTAAAATATGCTGTTGGTACAGGATACGAGCCTTTCTTTTGGAAAGACTCGTATCCTTTTTCTGTTTTACGCCTTGCCGGTCTTGTGGTTGGACACCACGTCAAAGATAACGGCTACCAGCAGCACGGTACCCTTGACAATGTACTGCCAGTTGTTG
>CAKTZN010000212.1 GCA_934635545.1 uncultured Oscillospiraceae bacterium
TCGTCCACGATCTTCTTGATGGACTCGTTGACCTTCTTGGGGGCGGGGATGCTGGGATTGCCCAGAGAGTAGTCATACACGTTCTCGGGGCCCACGACCTTGGCCTGCTCCAGACCATAGGCGAACAACTGACGGATGACAGAGGGGGCGGTACCCAAAGTGTAATATTCCTGATTGACCATGATAACAGCTCCTATTCTTCTTTTCCTTATTTATATTGCGCATGCGGCTCAAACGCATGCATGACCAACTATTACTATACGAGTGTTTTCTTTGATTGTCAAGTATTTATCAAAGAAAACGGATTTTTATGAAAAAATTTATGCAAACGAAACAACTGAGGGCCTCAGTTCAACTCCATCCGCTGGGCCAGCACGCTGCCGGCGGCGATGGAAGCCAGCTTGGACTCGGCGCTGTCGGCGCGGGACACCAGCACGATAGGCACCTTGGCACCCAGGATGATACCGGCGTTCTTGGCGTTGCCGAAAAGGGAAGCGGCCTTGCCGATGCCGTTGCCCACCTCGTAGTTGGGCACCAGCAGAATGTCGGCGTCGCCTGCGCCGGGGGCGGTGTAGTGCTTGTGGTGGCAGGCTTCCTTGCTGACGGCCAGGTCGAGGGCCACGGGGCCGCACACGTTCATGTTGTACTTGCTCCAGCGCTCGGTCATGTGGGCCAGGGCGTCGGCGTCCACGGTGGACTGGATCTTGGGATTGACGACTTCGGCACCGCAGATGCAGGCGGCGTTGATGCTCTCATAGCCCAGAGCGTGCAGCACCATGGCGGCATTCTCCAGGATCTCGGCCTTCTTGTCCAGATCGGGGAAGGTGTTCACGCCGCCGTCGGTGAGGATCACCATCTTGCCGTAGGCAGGGATCTCATAGAACATGCAGTGGGTGGTGAGATGGCTGGTGCGCAGGCCGCACTCCTTGTTGAACACGGCGCGCATGAGATCGGCGGTGCCCAGGATGCCCTTCATCAGGAAATTGGCCTTGCCCTCGGCGCACAGAGCCACAGCCTTGGCGGCGCAGTCGGTGTCGCTGTCACCGGCGACGATCTCGTAATCGGCGGGGTTCTCGCCCAGACCGGACAGCATGTCCTTGATCTCGTCCACATGGCCCACCAGAATGGGGGTGGCGATGCCCTCCTTGCGGGCTTCCACCACTGCCTCGATCACGGGCTGGTCGTGTGCGGCGGCCACGGCGATGACGCCGGTCTTACCGCCCTTGGCGGCCTCTAAGATGCCATTGATCGTATTGATCATGTACGTTTCCTCCTGAATTTCTGTGATGTGATCAGAAAATTATGGTTACATTCCACATTATACATCCACATGGCACCAGCGTCAACGATAAACCGAAGGATTCAATGAAATATTTTGTAAAACGCCGGCGCAAGAAGAAAATGGTTGAAGAAAAGGGGAGAGTATGCTATGATATAAAATTACGAAACACCTTATTGAATCAGAAATGAGCAAGAATATGAAAACACATGACTTTTATTTCGACCTGCCCCAGGAGCTGATCGCCCAGACGCCCATCGAGCGGCGGGACGCCTCCCGCCTGCTGGTGCTGGATAAGACCACCGGCACGTGGGAACACCGGCACTTTTTCAATCTGCCGGAGTATCTTCATCCCGGCGACTGCCTGATCCTTAACGATTCCCGTGTGCTGCCGGCCCGTCTGCTGGGCCAGCGTATGCCGGGCGGCGGCGCCTGCGAGGTGCTGCTGCTGATCGACCGGGGCGACAAGACCTGGGAGTGCCTGGTGCGGCCCGGCAAGAAGATGCGCAAGGGCGCAAGGCTCTCCTTCGGCGACGGTCAACTGACTGCCGAGGTCACGGAGGAGCTGCCCGGCGGCAACCGCCTGGTGCGCTTCGATTACGAGGGCATCTTCCTGGAGGTGCTGGATCGCCTGGGCAAAATGCCTCTGCCGCCCTATATCAAGGAGGAGCTGCAGGACCGTGAGCGCTATCAGACCGTGTACTCCAAGGTGGTGGGCAGCGCCGCTGCTCCCACGGCGGGCCTCCATTTCACCAAGGAGCTGCTGGAAAAGGTGCAGGCCATGGGCGTTGGCATCGGCTATGTGACACTGCATGTGGGTCTTGGCACTTTCCGCCCGGTGAAGGAGGATGAGATCACCGAGCATGAGATGCACAGCGAGTACTGCGTCATCCCCCAGGAGACGGCCGACCTCATCAACCGCACCCGCGCCAACGGCGGCCGCGTCATCTGCGTGGGCACCACCTCCTGCCGCACGGTGGAATCCTGGGCGGGGGAGGACGGCACCATGCAGGCCAGCGCCGGATGGACGAATATCTTCATCTATCCCGGCTACCGCTTCAAGGCCACGGACGCCCTGATCACCAATTTCCACCTGCCGGAATCCACCCTGATCATGCTGGTGTCCGCCCTGGCGGGCCGTGAGCATATCCTGGCGGCATATCAGGAGGCGGTAAAGGAGAAGTACCGTTTCTTCTCCTTCGGCGACGCCATGTTTATTCATTAAGCGTATGAAGCTTTATCTGATCCTCTCACTAACGGTGGGCGGCATCGCCCTCATTGCGGCGGGTATATTGCTTTTCGCGCCCCGGCGGACAGAGGGACGGCTTACTGCCGCCGCGGTTTTGGGCGGGCTGGCCGCCTTTTCGGTGATGTTCGCCCTTTGCCTGGGCTATTTCATGGTTTAATATGATTTAATATTGTATTAGGAGATTAGAATGTTCAAAGTCATCAAAAAACAGGGCCGCGCCCGGCGGGGACAGTTCCAGTGTGCCCACGGCGGCGTGGTGCAGACGCCGGTGTTCATGAATGTGGGCACCCAGGCCGCCATCAAGGGCGGCATCGACGCCTTCGACCTGCGGGACGAGTTGGGCTGCCAGATCGAGCTGAGCAATACCTACCACCTGCACCTCCGCCCCGGCGACGAGACGGTGAAGGCCCTGGGCGGCCTCCACAGGTTCATGCGCTGGGATGGCCCTATCCTGACGGACAGCGGCGGCTTTCAAGTATTTTCCCTTGCCAGCCTGCGAAAGATCAAGGAGGAGGGCGTGACCTTCGCCTCCCATTTGGACGGCCACCGCATCTTCATGGGCCCGGAGGAGAGCATGCGCATCCAGTCCAATCTGGGCAGCGATATCGCCATGGCCTTTGATGAGTGTGTGGAAAACCCCGCCCCCTACGACTACGCCAAGGCCTCCTGTGAGCGGACGCTGCGGTGGCTGGAACGGTGCAAGGCGGAGCACGACCGGCTCAACAGCCTGCCGGATACGGTGAACCCCAAGCAGATGCTGTTCGGCATCAACCAGGGCGCTACCTACGCCGACCTGCGGATCTGGCACATGCAGCAGATCGCCAAGATCGACTGCGACGGCTTCGCCATCGGCGGCTTGGCGGTGGGTGAGCCCACCGAGGTCATGTACGAGATCATCGACGCGGTGGAGCCCTATATGCCGGCG